>JAFGSP010000031.1 GCA_016934775.1 Candidatus Woesearchaeota archaeon
TCATAGCTGTGCTCTGTGCCTTCAACAAGCTCTATGCAGAGAGGAAAATATTTGTCAAGCTTTGCTTCTTCAATATCACAAAGTGTCGGATGAGTAACTTCTTCGGGTCCTCCAAATTCTTCCAGCCCGCAATAAAAAGTATAATCTTCCTGAGTAAAATAAAGCACGCAAAATACAGTAATCAAAACTAAAACAACCGCCGCGGCAATCCAAACAGCTTTTTTCATTCTATCCCCTCCGGATAAACACACTTGTTTCCCACACACACTCCATCAACAGATATATAACAATGAAGGTCTGATTCACAATAGCCTAAAATTTCAGATTCCTCAAGGCAATAAAGCAACTTATTCAGATTATCTTCTGTCATCAAACAATTATCATAACTAAATCCTATAGAGTTCTCCAAAACATTTTTTGTCTTGTCATCTTGAGCTTTATATTTATAAAAACACTTTGTATCAGGTCCATAAGGTGTGTTTACAAGAGTTAATGGGTCATCCTGGGTTATTGTGCCATCATTATGAATTTCTGCAATAATCTCTACATCATAACCGCAACCAAGGCATTTATATCCGACAACTTTTATTAGATAATATAAGACAGAATCGCTGCCATTAATTCTTGAAGCCATTATTTCATCTTTTGACAAAGCGCATTGATTATTTTCGCAAATACATTCCCTATCAGAGCATTGAAACTTATCTTCTCCTTTACAGAATTCATTAGAGTTCAGGCAGCCGCAGCCGCAACTAAAATAACAATCCGAATCAAGTTCACAACTCCTAATACATGCTGCCCCATTATTGAAAGCACAATCATTATCTGATGTGCATCCAAAGATAAAAACAATCAGAACTAATATGAAAACCAAGCTTAATTTATTATCAATCCACATTTTCATCATATACCTCTTTTTAGTGCTATCTGAATCTATTGGAAATTCCCTATATAAAATTTACTAATTTAAGCTCCAAAAAAATAATTTTCAAAAATTTTTTAAACCCCGCATGTTAATTTTATATTATGAAGAAAAAAAACCTGTTTTTTCTTGTGCTTTTTTCATTCTTGATACTGGCCAGCTTTGCCTATGCAGACCCTGAGCCTATGACCACAGAAGAGTATGCAAAGATAAGCTGCGATATAGCCAAAAATAAACTTGCTGAGGCTGAAGACAGGTATGAGCGATATGATGATGCATACGGAGACGGGGATACCAGGTATCTATAGGCAAAGGTAGAGTACTATGACGCAAAGTATGATGTGGAGGTTTACTGTAAGCATAATGTAAATGCACCCTTCTGCGGCGACGGAGAATGCAATGGTGAAGAGCCCAAAGAACTATATTGCCCGGAGGACTGCGGATCGATATGCGGTGATGGCTGGTGCCAGATTGAAGAACACTGCGGGACTTGCTATCAGGATTGCCCATGCGATGATAATGAGCATTGCGACCCGTCTGTTGACGTAACCTACAGGGCTGGATGTGTAGATGACCCTGAACCAGAGCCTTTTTGCGGCGATGGTGAGTGTGATGAAGACGAGATGTGCGGCGAGTGTGAAGACTGTAACTGCTTATATTACGGGATGGTGTGCAAGCCGACTCATGTACACGCAGACAGGAACGGCTGTCTGCATCCTGGTTTGCTCCTGATGCCTGTGTATTATGATGACCCGCGATGCGGCAATGGAAAATGCCAGCTCTATGAGACCTGCCTGACATGCCCTGAAGACTGCAGCTGTGAGGAGATGGATAAGGGATATTGCGAATTCAATCATCCTGATGCAGATATGTATGGCTGTGTCTTACCTGAAGATTTTATTGATGTCCCTGAAAATAATTACAGATTGAGCATGAGTATAAAAGCAGATGGTGAAAAATTCTATGAAGAAGGAGAAGAAAGTAAATTATATGCAAACGGAATCTCAAAGAGGCTTATAACTTTCAAGGCAGAGAAAAAAGTAGATACTGTTGAAGGTCCGACCTGGGTGCCGGCAGAGAATGTTAAAGTTACGTTCAGGCTCCAAAGATTAAGGGGCGGCTCATATTTCTCGCCGCTTGGATCCCTGAGCAATGAAGAGATTACAACTGATAAAGACGGAGATGCTTTTGTGATCTACACTGCTCCTTTTGACGGTCCTTATGGAGGTTCAATTGCTTCTACGGGGCATATGGATATCGAGGTTGTTGCATCAGCAAAAGACGGGAAAAAGAACATAGGGAATCCGCGTTCTTATATGTCTATATATCCACCGATCAGGATTGAGCCAGTAGAGGTTTCGGCTAAGGACAGGTTAGTTGATGAAAACGGGAAGGGACTGATAAAAGTCAGAATCATTGATCCTTTAGACAGGAGCAAGACAGTGCACTTTAGGCTGGGACCACCTGTAGATGAGCTTTCCTTTTTCCCGGAAGGGCCGTTTGACTACGACATGGTCTATGAAGCATATAAAGGAGATGACTTTGATATATATATCCAGCCTGTTGAAGGAGAAAGATCAATAGACCTGGACGATATTGCAACACACGCAGAAATATGGGACAAGATAGGTGAGGGAGTCTGGCGGGATACAAAAATAATAGCAAGAGGAATCATTCTCAGGAACCTCCCAATAATAGGGGACATCCTGCAAAGAATCCAAGAGTGTGGTCCTATTGGAAAAGCTGTAGGCACCCCTTCCAATTATGTTTGGGGAAAAATAGCACTGGAGACTTCTATGGAGATGGGTGAAAAAATGGGTGAAACAAGTGATATCGGTGAAAGGATGTTTTATGCAGTGCCTATTATAACTAATGGAGTCTGGTATTCCGTCGGCCTGATAAGCTGGGATCTTCCCGGAGGAGAAATTGCAAATTTCGGATTCAGTGTCACGACTAATACATTAAATGAATATGTCCTGGCAAGCGTCCAACCTTATTTGATCAACACAGCACAGGAGAAGTACTATTTCAGGCAGGTCTATCTGGATGTTGTGGATGAAGATGGCTATCACTTGAGAACACAGACATATTATTTTGTAAGGAGGTATGAATGATGAACAGGCGCCTGCTTCTCCTATTAATATTGCTTGTTGCAACACAGATCAAGAATGTTTTAGGGAACGAAATAGTTGAAGCAACAATACAAGACTATTTTGATATAACTGAAAGGGAAGATATGGCTTCATATTTGGATATTATGATAATACCCCAAGAGGCTAGTGAAACTGAATTATTTACCCAGCGCCTGTGGGACTTGTATGACACAAAAGACATAATTATATCTGAATACCAAACAACTATCACTGAGGATGGATTGCGGGCAGCTTCTACTTTCCAGCTTGAAGGGACACTCGTCCAGCAAGAGACAGGTGACTCATATCAGATCGCAACAGAATATATTGCTGTCCTTCGGCAGGTTGATAATAAATGGAAGATTGAATACGTGATGCCGCTTGATAAGTTCAGCCAGGTAATGGGTGATATCAGCAATGCCAGGCAGGAACTTGATACTATTTATAGTGCTCAGGTACAGAATAAGATGGATGAGAAGGACAAAAATAAATTTCCTGCCACCGGAATTGTAATTTTTATTGTTGCAATAATTCTTATTGGAATAGGTTATTCTATCTCTAAAAATAAAAAAGGAGCAAAAAAGAAAAAATAGCCTTATGCTAACTTAGCTTCTTATTCAATCTTCTCCCAGCTTAGAACTCTTATACACATGCGGCATATGCGCCTGTATCCTTACTGTCTCGACAAGCAGCCCTCTTTCCCTCAGTTTTTTCATAGCATCTTCTGTGAATGACCTCTGGTCATAGCCAAAGCACAAAATATCAGGCCGGACATCTTCCACGACTTTAAGCGGATCTCCAAGGTTGCCCAGCATCACATCATCAGCCACAGCCAGCTTTTTCACAGCCTCTAACCTCCTCTGCTCATTATGCCTGGGAAAATGTCCCTTGACTTTCTTTACAGTCAGGTCGCGGGCCACAACCACTGTAAGATGGCCGTACTTCTTTGCTTTTTTGAGATAGAACTCATGGCCCTTGTGCAAAAGGTCAAATGTGCCGAACGCCATTGCTTTCATAAGAATACAAAATATTTTATTAGTTTTTAAGGGTTTGCATGAATAGACTTTTGAAACCTATCTTCTCCACAACAATAACATTTAAAAAACCCGGTTGTTTTTGATAATGTCTAGTATGTATGATTCTTACAAAAAGGCCAAACTTGTTCTTGAGGACGGCACTGTTTTTTCAGGATATTCTTTCGGCTATGACCACTCTGCGGCAGGAGAGGTTGTGTTTAACACAGGGATGACCGGCTATCCCGAGACATTGACAGATCCATCTTACAGGGGCCAGATATTGGTCCTTACATATCCCCTTGTCGGAAATTATGGTGTTCCTGAGCCTGATTATACAAAACATGCGGTGATGAAGAATTTTGAATCTCCTGATATCCAGGTCTCGGGAGTGATCATTTCTGATTATTCAGCTGAATACAGCCACTGGACTGCAAAGAAATCACTTGGAGACTGGCTTAAGGAGTTCAAGACACCTGGAATTTTTGGGATCGATACAAGAGCTCTTACCAAAAAACTCAGGGAAAAGGGCGTGATGCTCGGAAAGATGATGATTGATATGGAAGTCCAGTTTGATGATCCTAACAAAAGGAATCTTGTGAGCGAGGTCTCGATAAGGCAGCTGGCTAAATACGGCCAGGGCGACTACAAGATTGTGCTGGTCGACTGCGGTGTGAAAAACAACATCATAAACTGTCTTTTAGAGAGAAATACAACTGTAATGAGAGTGCCCTGGAACTATGATTTTACAGATGAAGACTACCATGGTATCCTCATCTCAAACGGCCCGGGAGACCCGAAGATGTGCAAGGCCACTATTGAAAATGTGAGGAAAGTGCTCAAAAAGAAGATACCTGTACTGGGGATATGCCTGGGCAACCAGATTGTTGTTTTAGCTGCAGGCGGCAATACCTACAAGCTAAAGTACGGGCACAGGAGCCAGAACCAGCCATGCATAGATACGATTACTGGCAGGTGCTATATAACAAGCCAGAACCACGGCTATGCTGTAGACAAAAAATCCCTGCCTGGTGAATGGAAAGAATGGTTCGTAAATGCGAACGACCAGACAAATGAGGGCATAATGCACAGGTCAAGGCCAATAAAGACTGTGCAGTTCCATCCTGAAGCAACACCTGGGCCTGTTGATACAAGGTTCATATTTGATGATTTTATGGAGACTGTGAAGAAGAATGCACGACTTTGATTATTTGCTTGAGCTAATCCAAAAAAGCGTGGAGCTCGATCCCTGGATAATCGAAAAAGGGCTTGAGGGATATGGAAAAGAAGTCGTGGACGAGGCTGAAGAGATAGTCGAGGCTAACCTGAAAAGGGACAATGAAAACCTCAAGGAAGAACTTGGCGATGTGTTGAGCGAAGTCATCATAATGTGCAAGCTCGCTGAGAAAAGAGGAATTTTTGAGATGAAGGACGTAATCAGGAGTGCTATTGAGAAGATAAAGAGAAGGAGGCCTTATGTGCTGACAGGTAAAAAAGTGTCTATGGATGAGGCTGTTAAGCTTTGGTATGATGCGAAGGCCAAGGAAAAAGAGAACAGGAAAAAGAGATAAACTAAGATGCTAAAAGAAAAATCAATCAAAAAAGTGCTGATCCTGGGAAGCGGGGCATTGAAGATAGGCGAAGCCGGAGAATTTGACTATTCAGGAAGCCAGTGCATAAAGGCACTGAAACAGGAAAAAGTCAATACTATCCTGATCAACCCGAACATAGCGACAATACAGACATCTGAGCATCTTGCGGACAAAGTATATTTCCTGCCAGTCACTCCTGAATTTGTAGAAAAAGTAATTGCAAAAGAAAAGCCTGACAGCATATTGCTTAGCTTCGGCGGGCAGACTGCATTAAATTGCGGAGTTGAGCTGCATGAGACAGGTGTATTCAAGAAGCATAAAGTAAAAGTTTTAGGGACTCCTGTCCAGACAATAATCAACACAGAAGATAGGGATCTTTTTGTCAAAGAGCTGAACAAGATCCAGGTCAAGACACCAAAAAGTCTTGCTGTAAGAGACCTGGCAAAGGCAAAAGAAGCTGCTGAGAAGATTGGCTTCCCGGTTATGCTGAGGGCAGCTTTTGCTCTCGGTGGAAAAGGCTCAGGCGTAGCACATAATATGGCTGAACTTACAGACCTTGCAAAAAAGGCATTTTCTTCTTTGCCGCAGATATTGGTAGAAGAATATCTTGGCGGCTGGAAAGAGATAGAATATGAGGTTGTCAGAGATGCAGATGACAACTGTATTACAGTCTGCAATATGGAGAATTTTGACCCCATGGGGATCCATACTGGAGAAAGCATTGTTGTGGCTCCTTCCCAGACACTGACAAATTCTGATTACCACAAACTCAGAGAAATATCTATAAGAGTCATAAGGCATCTCGGCATAATCGGTGAGTGCAATATCCAGTATGCATTTGATCCTGATTCAGAGGATTACAGGGTTATTGAAGTGAATGCCAGGCTATCAAGATCAAGCGCTCTTGCTTCAAAGGCTACAGGATACCCTCTTGCTTATGTGGCTGCCAAGCTCTCGCTGGGTTATACATTGACTGAGATAAGCAACAGCATAACAAAGGTTACTCAGGCGTGTTTTGAGCCTGCTCTTGATTACATTGTTGTGAAGATACCAAGATGGGACCTGCAGAAATTCAAGAGAGTCAGCACAAAAATAGGGAGCGAGATGAAATCTGTTGGCGAGGTTATGAGCATCGCCAGGAATTTTCCTGAGGCTTTGCAGAAGGCTGTGAGGATGCTGGATATAGGGAAGAATGGGATAACCGGAAATGGATATAATTTTACAGACCTTGAGACTTCATTGAAGCAGCCGACTGACAAAAGATTATTTGCTGTTGCCAATGCATTTGAAAAAGGGATGTCTGTCGATAAAGTGCATGATCTCACAAAAATAGATAAGTGGTTCCTGTACAAAATAAAAAATATTGTGGAACTACAGCATAGGATAAAAAAATCTGGATTAGTGCCCGATATAATCAGAGAGGCAAAGCAGCTCGGCTTTGCGGATAAGCAGATTGCGGAAATTCTAAAGATAAAGGAAACTGAGGTTAGGGATTTCAGGAAAAATAACAATATCATGCCGTTTGTCAAGCAGATTGATACTCTTGCTGCTGAATATCCTGCAAAGACAAACTATCTTTACCTGACATACAATGCGACTGAACATGATATTGATTTCAAAAGCAGGAATGCTGTCATTGTTCTGGGAAGCGGGAGCTACAGGATAGGCAGTTCTGTTGAGTTTGACTGGTGTTCTGTGAATGCGGTCATGCAGGCAAAGAGATCAGGGCATGATACGATCATCATAAACTATAATCCCGAAACAGTCTCAACTGATTATGATGAGGCTGACAAGCTATATTTTGATGAGCTTACTTTCGAGAGAGTCATGGACATATATGAACTCGAGACCCCAAAAGGGGTCATTGTCTCAGTAGGCGGCCAGATCCCTAATAATCTTGCTCTGAAGATGCATGACTCAGGTGTCAATGTGCTTGGCACACATCCGAAGAGCATTGATAGTGCGGAGAACAGGCATAAGTTCTCTGAATTGTGTGATTCGCTGGAGATAGACCAGCCTGAATGGAAGGAATTGTCTAATATTGATGATGTCAAGGAATTCGCAAATAATGCAGGCTATCCTGTTCTTATCAGGCCATCCTATGTTTTGAGCGGCGCAGCGATGGGCGTGGTATATGATGAAAAGACCCTTGAGAGCTTTCTTGAGAAAGCCTCGCTTGTTTCCAAAGAATATCCTGTTGTGATATCTAAGTTCCTTCTTAATGCAAAAGAGATAGAGATAGATGCAGTCGCCAATAAAGGGGAGATACTTGTATCTGCCATATCTGAGCATATTGAGAATGCAGGAGTCCACAGCGGAGATGCAAACATGGTGCTGCCGCCCCAGAAAACCTATATAGAAACAATAAGGCAGATTAAGATCATTTCAAAGAAGCTGTGCAAGGCCCTTGATATCACTGGTCCTTTTAATATCCAGTTCCTTGGCCATGAGAACAAGCTAAAAGTGATAGAATGCAACCTAAGAGCCTCAAGAAGCTTCCCTTTTGTATCCAAAGTCATGAAGCTGAATTTCATTGAATTGGCGACAAAGGCCATATTGGGAGAAAAAGTCAAAAAGGTCGAGAAGAGCTCTCTTGAGCTGGATTATGTAGGAGTGAAGAGTCCTCAATTCTCGTTTACCAGGCTAAGAGGTGCATTCCCTCAACTGGGAGTCGAGATGGGCTCAACCGGAGAAGTGGCCTGTCTTGGTGATGATGTCAGCGAGGCTCTACTGAAATCAATTATTTCGACAGGTTTCAGGATGCCGGAAAAAGCTATCCTTCTAAGCATAAGCGGGGACAAGAACAGGTACAGGCTTCTTGAATCTGTAAAACTGCTTTCAGACATGGGCTTTGTGCTTTATGCCACTGCCTTCACAAAGAAGTTCTATGAGGGCTACGGAATCAAGATGAACCTCTTGTATAAGATCCACGAGAACAAAGAGCCGAATGTGCTTGATTATCTCCAGAACAGGAAAGTAGACATGGTAATCCATATTGAGCAGCCCGGCAGGACATACGAGCATGACGACCCTTACATAATAAAAAGGACTGCTATTGATTTCTCAATTACTCTTATCCAGAACGCGCAGCTTGCCAAGATGCTAGTGAATGCGCTTTATCTGAAGCCTGAGCTGAAGATAAAAAGCTGGGATGAGTATTGAAGAAAATAGTTTTTTAAATAACAAAAATCCGACGAAACCCACTCTATCCTCGAACTAAAGTCCGAGGTTTTACGAGCGGGTTTCTTTTTTAGTCGGATTTTTGACTCAACAATTCGCACTAAAGTGCGAGGTTTTAAACCTTGTAACAATTCTGCGAATTGTTGATAATATATTTATTCAAGTGTTAAAATGACTTATATTATGTCTGATCTTAAGCGTTATTCGTTTCATTTGATAGGAACTGAACCTGACGCAATTCTCGGACCTGAATCAGTTCAGGAATTAAGTGATATACTTGAGGGGTTATCAGACATACCCTTAGTACTTGATTTTAGTTCTGCAATAAGTATTGCCCCTAAATTTATAAATAATATCATAGCCCACTACCACCAGAGATTTGAAGAAAATGAAGGACAAATTCCTATTGTTTATGACGGCGAAGATGTTGAAGAAATCAGGGGATTAATAAAAGAAAAAAATTATGAATCCCGATTGCCGATTTATTCTTCAACCCTTGATGCAGAAGAATATTTATTGTTATAATTATTGTATCATAACTTGTGATTCTTTTAGTATTCAAAAACCAAGCACATGCCCCAGAATAGCTTTTCTCACAGGCACTGCATTAGCAGCCTGCTGGAAGTAATAAGCATGTTCTGTTTTATCTATCTCTTCACTTATCTCATTAACCCTTGGCAATGGATGCATTATCCTCATATTTGGCTTGGCTTTTTTCAGTGAGTCTGCTGTGAGGACATAACAGCCTTTGAGTCTTTCATACTCGTTTTTATCAGAGAACCTCTCTTTCTGTATCCTTGTCATGTAAAGGATGTCAATCTTGTCCATGATGCTGTTGACATCCTCAAGCTCTTCATATTCTTTTGCTCTGGATTTTATGTCATCAGGCATAGCCAATTCTTTTGGAGAGACAAAGAAAAGTTTGCTGTTGAAATTAGACAGTGCTTTTGTCAGGGAATGCACAGTCCTCCCAAACTTAAGGTCGCCCACCATTGCTATGTTCAGGCCGTCAATCTTTCCCTGGCATTTCTTTATAGTATACAAGTCTATGAGGCACTGTGTAGGATGCTCATCCGGTCCATCTCCTGCATTTATCACAGGCACATTTGCCGAATCTGCTAGTTCTTTCACAGAACCTGCCTCGGGATTCCTTACGACCATGACATCGCA
>JAFGSP010000032.1 GCA_016934775.1 Candidatus Woesearchaeota archaeon
ATTGGTGATTTTAGATATACTAATGTTCTGAACATTTAAATCCAGAATCTCAGCACTTATACCCTTTGCTTTTAGATAGGAATGTATGTATAAAAGTCCGGTTGGCTCGCATCTTGACCAGTGTGGTTGATATGATGCATTGATAAGGAGTATTTTGTTCATGTTAGTATAAGGGGAGCTTCCTGAATTTTATAGATCCATATATTGTACCAGCTATTATCGCTATTGCCTCAATAATTGGAAAAATGAGTGGATATATATTAGATTCAATGCCAACGATGCTTTTTACTGTTCTAGTTATCAGTCCTCTTAGCGAGTTGAATAATAGCCTAATCGGGTATGAGTTAATAATCCAAGGTTTATCTTTCCTTTTTTTAATAAGTGAGGCATATTTATTAAAAAGGAGGACAGAGTAGGTTGCATACTTGAAATGGGCTTTGAAATAAGCGCGTACTGTTTTTCGGTTTTCATGAAATATGACTGCGTTTTGACATAGGCCAATACTGCCCCCGGACAGCTGTATCTTCCAGCAAATATCCACATCATTGCCGGATATCAATGAACCATCAAAATACCCGACAGCAACGATAGAGTCTCTTAAAAAACCTGCGTTAGCAAGTACAACATAGGGCAGGTCAAGAACAGGCTTGTATGTTTGCAGGTTCTTGTGACCATTACCTATATTGCTGCAGTATATCTCACATTTGCTTGTTGGTTTATATCTTTCTATCCTACCACCCACTATGTGATTCCCTGAATTTACTAAGCACTTGTACATCTCTTTAATCCAGTCTGGGTCTGCGACACAGTCTGCATCAGTGAACAAGATGAATCTCCCCCTGCTTTTTTTGACACCCTCTGTTCTGGCGATTGCCATATTTTTTTCTTTGAGGTGTGTGTATCTAAGTTTCTTTTTTCTGCTGTACTTTTCAAATCTATTGGATCCGTTCTCAATAACAATAATCTCAAAATCCTTGTATGTCTGATTCATTAAGGAGTTTATACATCTAATAATCCTGTTATCTTTGTACACAGGGATCACTACAGACACTTCAGGTTTCATTTTAGAACTGAGATAACATGCTAGGGACAAGGCCAATAGTCCTGTTCCTCATACTAGGGCACCTTAAACAGTACACGGACCTATTCTTCCGGAAGTCTTCCATTTTCTCTGACATCCATATTTCACTTAGACTCTTGTTATTAACATTACCAACAAGTACACTTTCGGAGTTCTCCATTGTGCAGCAAGTAACAGCATCACCATTCGGAAGAATCAATAGTTTTCTATTGGGACTCGTACATATATTTCTTATATGTTCAATCTTATTCCAGTATATCCCATTCTGGTAATTCTCAAGTGTGTTGGTATTGGTCTCAAAGAGCTTTCTGAGGTGTCTTTTTCCGTAATTGATAATATCCTCTTTTAAGTGATACTCCTCCATGACCTTGATTACTTCAGGTATAACCTTGTTGTTGAACACTTCAATCTGCTTAACATCAAGTCTGAATTTATTATTAAGATCATCGCATATGTGCATCAAATATATGGATGAGACATCCTTTTCAAGTGCAATCCTGAAGAGTTCATGGATTTGATCATAATTCTGTCTGATAATTATAGTTTGGATGTTAGTGTAAACGTGAGGGTATTTTTTCCTCAGTTGGCCAAAGATAGTTAATGTCCTTAGCGCGCTAGAAAAAAGTCCCTTGACTCCTCTGATTTTGTCATGCTGGGCTGCCCGAGATGAGTCAAGGGATACATTGAATGCGTTCAATCCTGCTTCTATCATGAATCTTGCCTTCTCCTCGTTTAAATCCCACCCGACGGAATTGACGAACACAAACCATTTGTATTTTTTGGCTTCCTTGATGATTTCAATCAAATCATTATACAAAAGTATTTCCCCCCCACTTAACTGGAGCGTTTTTGTGCCAAGCTCATTAGCTTCATAAAATAATTCCTTGATCCTTTTTAACGATAGCAACTGGATGTTTTTTTGGATTTCATTCTTGTAGAATTTTTGCCTTTCTACGCACTGAGGGCATTTACAAATACATTGGAATAATGGTTTCAGAATTAAGTTTGTTAATTTTTTCATTAGTTAGTAAATTATTCTCAAGTTTGTCTCCCGGTGAAGTATAAGTAAACAATGAACTATTTGGTTTAACAGCTTATATTTAAATCTTATTTGTCTCTTTTTAGCATGATACAGCTAGTCTAAAAATTCACTCACAAATTGGTTAGAAAATTCCATAGTTACATATAAGTACAGTAAATATAAGATACTTCTATGGATATCTAGCAGGTAATATACAGAAAAAAGTAAGGAAAAAAAGTTACATAGATTAAAAGGTTTACTCTTTCCTTCTCCTTGCAGCGATTATTCCTGCACCGACAAGTGCAAGACCTGCGCCGATTGCTGTGAACTCAGGGACTCCGTCTCCTGCCGGAGGCTGTTCCGGTTCATCGTCCTGAGGTGGGATATCAGCATAGCAATAGCCGTTGTAGGAGCCATTATCGCACACGATGTCAGTGACTACAGGCACATCACAGTGCATGCCCCAAGCACAGTCAACGCTTCCGCTGTTATAGTTGAACAGCTGGCAGTCATTCATGCCGCTGGCATGGCAGTTCGTTGCCTCATAAGATACAACAGTCGAGAAGCCGTTGATCTGGCAGGCCCACTGCGCGCAGGTTGCAGGAGTCCCGCATGCATTCCAGGACCCGCATGAGCCATGGCATCCATAGCCTTCTCCGTCCTTGGTAATCTTCACCTGTTCAGCACTGACTGCTGCGGCTGTCAACACTAGCATTAGCAATAAGAGTGTCTTTTTCATTTTTTTACCCCCTTAGAAATGGGGAATGTCTATTTCCTATATAAATGTAACGATAATTCAGGACTGGTATGGCTTTTAGTACACACAGCAGATGGAAGGATTTAAGTATAACAATGTCTATTACATAATAGTAAATGACTACACAGTATTGGTTTGACCTGTCTTCTCTGTATGAACGAAGGAAAGCTTTGGTCTACGCCTTGACCTTCCAGACAATGAAGGGTATCGCGGATGACTATTGCACCCTCTATGAAAAATCGAAAAATATATGGTCCATGCAGGGGATTGAGCATGTCCAGAATCTTCTGAGAGCAGGAGTCGGCAGATTCAGGTTTGGATATGAGCAATTTGATCTACTCAATAGGCTGGACATTCCTGTTTTAGTGCAGGAACTGAATGCAGAGTCTGCAGGTCCATTGGTGGAAAGGTTATGGGCTGTGCAGGGAGATGGCAGCTGCCCTGAAGCCTATGCGACACAGGCAGCGTATGAGACAGAGATGACTAGCCAGGGCTGGCCATTCTACGGCCGTTCCTATATCCACAGATCTCCGTCGAAAGGACACAGACCAGGTGAGAAAGACACAGGCCATATTTATCTCGAGCACATCCTAGCCCACGAGCAGGTTGAGATGACTCCCCGA
>JAFGSP010000033.1 GCA_016934775.1 Candidatus Woesearchaeota archaeon
ACTCGACATTGATCTTGATGGACTTTTTCTCCTTGACTTCCTTTTTGGGAACCGTCAGGGTAAGAATGCCTTTATTGAACTTGGCATTCACTTTTCCCTCATCGATCTCGGCATGGAAAGGAATCTGCCTTAAGAAAGAGCCGTAGTGAGTTTCCCTGTAATAAGTGCTCTTGTTTTTCTCTTCCTTTTCCTCTTTCTTTTCTCCTTTAAGTGTCAGGATGCTGTCATCAATGGAAACGCTGATATCGTCCTTTTCCAGTCCAGGCAGCTCAGCCTTGACAGAATAGGATTTATCATCTTCAGCGACTTCGATTTTTGGAGTGAAGCCCTCTTCATCTCGTGTGATGAGGCTTTTTCCAAAAAACCTGTCAAAGATGTCATCCGTTTCCCTCCTGAAATCAACAAGAGGAGTAAAGAAAAAGTCAACATCATCTCTTTTTCTCCAAGGTACAAGTTTCATGGTTTTCACCTCCTTTATTTTATTTATTTTTAGCAAGGCACATGCCAATTTGTGTTGTTTCTTTAACATATTGCAAATAAGTATTTTAAAAATATAAAAAGTTGAACATAGTTCAAGTGTATGGGTCATTTTGATACATATGTTTCTACTAAGAGAGTGCTCTATGCAGAAATAATAAGGAAGATAAAAAAGAATATCTATTCGTTGTCGAAAATAACGTTGCCCTGGGCCAGCTGCTTGACTCTTTCTATAATCTCCTGGCCGATTGAGGAGATGTCCTCAACACCTTTTGACATGGGTTTTTGAATGATATCAAATATTCCCAGGCTATGGGCTTTAGAAAGGATTTCATCTCTTTCAAGAGCCGTAACGATAAGAATGGGTGTTGGATGATAAGACATGATGTACTCCATTGTCTCAACGCCGTCCATAACAGGCATCTTGATATCCAGAACAATCACGTCCGGATTGACAGGCGCACTTTTCAGGAAGGTAATCGCGTCTTTCCCGTTTATGGCTGTTCCGATGACCTGTATCGCGGGATCTTTCTCAAGAAAAAACGAAATGATCTCAAGAGCTGTTCTGGAATCGTCAACAAGAAGAACTTTGATCATTATCTCTTCCTTTATAATCGCTTCAGTTAAGATTTATTCTAGAAAAAATACCATCTCAAAGAAAGAAAAATTTTGCCCTCCTCTTTCAATGCTTTACAGCCATCGTCGCCTGCGGCTGTTTTGACTGAACAAGACACGGACAAAAGGCCGAGAAAAAAACCGAAAAGACTTCGGCGAGGTTTCACGTTATGTTATACGTCACCTGCCTTGACTCTTAAGAAAGTTGAAATCCAACTCTTTTTCTGCTATTGTATTTGTGGTACGTGACTATGGACAAGCCCTATATACAGAAAAAGACCTCCAGCAAATCAGAGCCCAGGCACTTTCTTGATCACCCCTTGACCATAGGCCGTGCTTTGGATTGCGATATTAACCTCAACTACGCCAGCGTCAGCCGGCACCATGCAGAGATTTTCTTTGCAAACAATGAATGTTACATTAAAGACCTTGGGAGCAAAAACTGCACTTACGTTAACGGGGAACCTGTCCAGTGTCAAAAGCTGAGTCCCGGCGATGTCATCACCATCAATCCGGCAAAATTCATCTTCCGCGACGGGACGACTCCTTCGTCTGATGTTGTCATGCCCCAGGAAAAAGTGGAAGAGCTCTCCCCTGACCTCACCACCATTCAAAGCATACCCATGGCAAGGGAAGCTCAGCAGAAAAAGTCCGCAACAGAAAATATTGCTCAAAAAAACTTTCAGCTTCTGACAGAGGCCATCCAGACCTTCACGACAAATGAAAGCATCGATGTCCTCATGAAAAAAGTCATCGAAGAAATCCTCAAGCTTATTCCGGCGCATAATGCAGCTCTTTTTCAAAAAAATGAAAGAGGCATTCTTGCGCTCAAGGTCCATCAGCAGGGGGAAGACGTTAAGGAACAATTTTCTTATTCCAGAAGCATTATCCGGAAGGTCGCCGGCGAAAGACAGGCCCTTCTCATCACAGACACCTCGCTTAGCGAAAAGTTCAAGGCTGAAGCCAGCATCGTGAACTATGACATCAAATCCGTCATGTGCTCTCCCCTTCTTTACCATGACGAACTCATGGGAATTATTTATATGGATACACACGGCGTTGTGAAGATTTTCGACGAAAGCTCGCTTCAGCTTCTGACAGGAATTTCTTCAGCGGCCGCTTCGGCCATCTACAGCTCTCTGATGATGGAAAAAATTAAAAGCCAGGCCGAGTATTTGGAAAAAGCCAATTATCAGATGATGTTCACACTGGCCAATACGATAGAGGCGAGAGACCACTATACAGCAGGACACACCTGGCGCGTGACCCGCTTTTCCGAGATCATCGCCCGCATGCTCGGCTGGACGGATGAGAAACTGACAGCCCTGCATATCGGAGGCGTCCTGCATGACATCGGAAAAATCGGGGTGCCGGACAGCATTATCCAGAAGCCGGCCAAGCTGACAGATGAAGAGTATGAAATCATGAAAAGCCATCCGAAAAGAGGGTCTATGATCCTCAAGGAAGCTGGCTGCCTCACAGAGGCCATACCGTTCATCCTCTATCACCATGAACGGTTTGACGGAAAGGGATATCCTTACCAGCTTAAAGGCGATTCTATCCCTATCGAAGGCCGCATCATGGCTGTTGCCGACGCTTTTGATGCCATGACAAGCGACCGGCCCTACAGAAAAGGCATGTCCTCGGAAAGAGCCATTGAAATCATCAAGGAAAACGCCGGGACCCAGTTTGATCCGAAAATCGTATCCCTTTTCTGTGAAGCGTATGAAAAGGGCCTTATCAATGAGATCATTCAGAACTACCAGAAATCCAAAGCAAGCATCGAATGCCCGTTCTGCTCGACAAACATATCCGTCCCGCCTGATGTTGAAAGTCATATCGTTATGATCTGTCCTATCTGCGACCATAAGTATAAAATCGAATCCTCCCCTGACGGACTCAGCGCCATCAGGGCAGACTAGACGGGTTCTTTAATCCGAAGGATGTGGAACGTTCGCTCGCTACTGCTCGCTCAGATGAGGGACGTCATAAAACGTCATGTATCATGAAGCATAATAATATATGGACGGATAACTCTGCCATGAATTAAATATAAGATCGATTCATTTTCAAATGCTTCTTATCCCTTCTTAGTAAACCAATGGTAAGATGTTAGATACAATCGTTGCGATTAAAACTTGACGAAGATTCTATATCATAATAGAATTTTCAATTTCTACGATATCTCAGGTTGCCGGATCATTTCGCCTGTCTCTTTCACGAATCAAGAATGCTATAGACATAAGGCTTCCGAGGTGAAGCTGTATAAATATACTGCGAACCGAGGATAACGCAGTGGATATGGCATTATTGGTTCGCCTCCGGTGACGCAGTCATGAATGAGACAGGATAATGGTAGGACGGATAACTCTGCCATCATCTAGTATTGTTCTCTTTTTATTCATGCTGTTTTTCAAGTTTAGATAATAGACTTAATGTAAACTTAAAGATTAAGGCTTGACGAAAGTTACGCATGATAATAGAATTCTACGACATTACTTGACCGAAAAACCAGGTTGCCGGATCGTCTAATGGTAGGACGGATGACTCTGGATCATCTAGTCTAGGTTCGAATCCTAGTCCGGCAGCCAATTATTACTCTCAGCGAACAATTTATCATTCGCAACCAATTTGGGCTGCTCGAAATAGGAAATTCTGCAATGGCCAGAAGCCTTATCTCTCTCATGCCATTCAACCACTTCAACAATCCTGTAAATAAGCTCTTTAAGCTCCTGCTTATTGGCTTTTTTAAGGACATCTTTAAAGCTGCTGAAAGAATCATACATTGCTTCTGCTGAAAGGCATTGTTCTTTTAATTTATCTGTTTCAAAGCTCATGTCAGAAAGCCTTGTTTCAATGGATTCTTTTTCCTTTTCCAGATTTAGCATTCTGTTCTTTATAGCTTTGAAAGCTGCTACTCCTCCATTTTCTACAGAATCAACCATTTTCTCTAATTTCTTGTCTATCTCCTGCATTTGGCAAAAAAGCCTCTTTTTTTCTGATTGATGCTCTTTAAGCTTAGCATCCATATTTTTATTGGCTTTTCTGATTATCTGGTCTATCTCCTTCTTATCCATAGAAAGCTCTTTTACCCTTTCTACAACTAAATCCTCGATAGACTTTGCAGGCACATATCTGGCTTCACAGCCGCTTTTCCCAACATGGATATTCCTTGTGCACTGGTAATAGTGATAAGGCTTTCCCGAACCATTTAGCCCGCTTTTAGGAACCATCATAGAGCCGCATTTCCCGCATTTCAGAATGCCTTTTAAAAGATAAACATGCAGCTTTGGAAGCTTGTCATTGCTTCTTGTTACCCTGTTTTTATCAAGTAGCTTTTGTACTTTCATAAATGTCCTCTTGTCTATTATAGCTTTATGTTTTCCATCATATAAACTGCCGCTCCAGCTTATCTTTCCAATATAAGCCGGATTAGTCAGCATCCTTATTATCGCCTGCTTATTGAAGGCAGTGCCGCCATGATTTTTCCCTCTTCTGGATTCATATACAGGCATCTTATATCCTTTTTCCTGCAAAATCCTTTGAGTCTGGCCTGCTGAGCCTGTCTCTATACAGAGCTTAAAAGCCTTCTTTACCATCTCTGCATCCTTTTTATTGATTTTAAAAACTCCCTTGTTTTCAGGATCAATATCATAGCCTATTACCCTGCCTCCATTCCTGAGACCTTGCTCAGCCCTGTATTGTAGTGTAGCAACAGTCCTTTCTCCTGTTTGCTCTCTTTCAAGCTGTGCAAAAACAAGAATAATGGAAAGCATAGCTCTCCCGATTGCTGTGCTGGTGTCAAACTTTTCATTCAAAGAGATAAGCTGGATATTCTTGCTTTGGAGATTTTCCCAGACAGAAGAAAAGTCTTTTATTGATCTTGTAAGCCTGTCTATTTTCCATATCAGGACAGCATTAATCTTTTTATCATCAATATCCTGCATCAGCCTCTTGAATTCAGGCCTTTTGAGATTTTTCCCTGACCTGCCCTCTTCCCTGTAAATATCAACCAATTCCCATTTCTTGCTATTATGCTTGTTTTCATACTCAATATAGGCTTTTATCTTGGCTTCCTGTGCATCTAAGGAGCCGTCTTCTATATCTGCCTGCCTGTAGGAAGAGACCCTTGTGTAAATAGCGCATTTTACAATATCCACAGAAAAAACTCCTTTAATAATTCATCTCTGTATTATATGGTAATCCAATTTAGATATATTTCAAGAAAGAAATTACTTTTTCTTGATATTTCTTGCAATAATCTTTGCGCAGATATCAGTAATCTCTTCCCATCTTTCAGAAGGGCTATCAGAATTTTCAGAGGAATTCCTATGGAGAGTTCCTGGAGGCAGGATTTCAAAAGTAATATCAAACTTCTTTTTAGAGCCTTTCAGCCTGCCTCTTTTATAATATTTTGATTGTATTTTCTTTTTCATGATTAGTAAAATTTCCAGATATTCTTATACTTGGAAAGAGAATGAATATAATTCCAGAGTATCTCCTTATAAGATGCAGCCATAGCTTCTGGAGTCAGATATTGAAAAGACTGCGGTGAATAAACAGATAATTTATTTTTTAAGCCCTTCATAACCTCAACAACTTCATCAAAAGCAAGAGGGTCAACAAAAGTATTGAGAACATAAACAAAATAGCCTTTCTTTGCCTCAGCCTTGAATCCATCATTCAAAGTATTTATTATATGCACCATGCCTCCCTCAGAGCCGGAAAGGCCAACATAAGCTCCTTCCTTTAAGCCGCCAACTGGATTGAGAAAATCATCAGCTTTATGTAATGCCTGCTCTGGATATAAAGGTTGGCTGTAGATTTCCTTGGAATGAAAAGCCATATAGTCAATAACTATATTTTCATATTCTCTGTAATTCTTGGCTATAGAGCTGTTCAATATATATTTACCCCTAGCAGTATCATGCGGTATTTCAGTTTTATCTAAAATGACCTTTGGATTCAGATGCCTCATAATATCATCAAATTTGCTCATTATTGCCTCCTA
>JAFGSP010000034.1 GCA_016934775.1 Candidatus Woesearchaeota archaeon
AGGATGTCTTGTCGGCCTTGGGGCAGTTTATCTGATTGGTTTAATAGGATAACTGAATAGAATTAAAATTATTAATCTTAAACTAATTTCCCGGCAACAGCGCCTGTCCCTATCAGTCCGACATCTGTGTTGATGATAACAGACAAGTTAACCTTTTTCAGTAATGCAGTGTATTTCCTGTGCTTGAGGAATTCCTTTATGAAGAATTTCTTAAGATAAGGCTTGATTGCCTCGGATATGCCGCCGACAAGATAGACTTTGGAAGAGATAAGGTTAAGTGCAGAATCCCTTACAAACCTTGCGTAGAATTTGGTGAATATCCTCAGGGTCATATCGCACAGCTTGTCTTCTTTGCTGTATTTTGTTATGAGCTTTGCCTTATTAACAGGCTCGGCTTTTATCAGCTTCCTAATCTTTAGATTAACCTCAAGGTTTGACTTTATTTCAAGATGGTCATAAATATCGATCAGCCCTCTTCCTGATATTATGTCTTCATAATACACCTGTCCTTTATATTTGCCTTTGAGGTAATCTAGGAGGGCATAGTCTTCAATATCCTCTATCCCGACAACCGTAAGCCCGCCTTCACAGGGATAGACTTTGTTGTTTATTATGTATGCCTTGCCAAGCCCTGTTCCCGGGCCTACAACCATCTGAACCTTGTTATTGAATCCTGTGCCTTTGTTCAGCACAAGGAAATCTTTTTTTTCCAGAAAAGGCACGCCATAGCCAACAGCATGGAAATCATTGATTAATGTTATGTCTTTCAGGTTGGTCTTTTTTTTCAGTTCACTTAAATCAATTTTTAATTCAGCATTTGTCAATGCTGCCTTATTCCCGACAATAGGCCCGGCAAAACCAATGCAGGCAGCATCGCATTTCTTATCAAATTTGTTTATTATATTTATGATGTTCTTGACATCTTTAGTCAAATAATTTACTTGTTTTACTATTACTGGTTTTTTTTTGATTTTGATCTGGGCGATTCTCAGATTTGTTCCGCCAACGTCAAGTCCCAACACACAATCCATATACTATTCCAAAGAACAAGAGCTATATAAAACTTACCTAAATAAGGCCGGAAAACTCTCCCTGTATTCATAGTAGAACAGCAGCAGTTTCAGGCCTATGGCTATGAAAGTCATTATTGTCTTCTGAAGCAGCCAGAACAATACTACCTGATGCACAAAAGGGATCTGGATGCCGAATGAGAGTATAAGCAGATATATCCCAGAGATGAAATCACCATAGCTTGCAAAATCCCTGCTAAGCCATATGAACAATCCTCCTTTTATCAGAAGATAAATGGCAGCGAATAACAATAGTTTTTTTGGAAGAATTGCAGCGCCCATTAAAATAAGGACTGTCAAAAGATCAAGTTTACCTAGTGTTGCGAAAAGCATTTTTTCCTAAAAACAATTGAAATTTAAAAAGATTATGATTAGTAAGACTGCAGTTTTTTCTGCCTTACTGCTGTGGTGAATGATACTGGGTTTATGGTCATGCCGTCTTTTGCCGCAATTATTTGTATGCCTGTGTTTTTCTGCATCTCTCTTGCTTCATACAGAGTCTCAGCCTGAAGCATCTTTATCCCGAATCCAGTAAGGATGGCCAGCTGAGGAGTAGCTTTTTTGATTATTTTCTCAGCATCATCGCAGTTTAGGGAATCCTCATTCTTAACATTCTTTGGATTCTGTATTGAGAGGATCAGAATGTCTGTATCTGCAAATTTTTCACCAAGCTCATTAGAATATTCTGTATCAGGTATATAGCCGAGCGTGAATTTTGGAGTTATGAACTTGAATCCTGATGTTTCTGTCGGCCTGCCGACCAGTTTAATGATTTCAATCTCAATGTCATTTATCGCAATCTTATTCGTATTGTCTGTTACCATAACTTTCTCAAGGCAGTTCTTGTAGAATTCATTCAGGAAAGGGCTTACCTGTGATGTCTTTGAGACAACGCTTGGAGGGCATACAAGCACGCCTCTTTTGTCCAGGCCGTTATGTGTCATAGCGCTTATCACAGCATTGATGTCATTTGCCTTGAACAAGTCATTCTTTGATACAAAAAGAGCAGTATTCTCTCTCAGGTTGATGCCCATCATCTTAGCCATAACAAGGCTTCCCGGACCAGGATCAAGATGGAATTGGTTCTTGTCGCTTATGAAGATTATCCCGCCGGATGACCTGTATTGCTTGCCAACTACAAAAGCGTCTCCGCCAGTGCCTAGAAATAAAATACGTCCCCCCATACTATTTATAAATGATAACAAATATAAAAATTTATGGGTGTGTTGGCAACTCTTATATAGACTAGTATATTCTAATTTACCTATTATGAATTTGAGGAAATTATTTGTTGAAGTGTTTCAAGTTCAGGCTGATGAAGTTATTACACTCATTGTTGATTTACCTATTTCCCAGGATAATTCTAATTGGGAATGGAGAAGGGAATTTGCAGATAAATTGCATTATGAATTATCAGATCATAATGTGAAACTGGCAAGTTACTCTGCCACATATGCCAACAACGCAGACCTTCCTGAAACATGTGTTTTGGACGGTAAAAAAATAAGTTTTGCCAAACTGATGTCTGAATCTGATATTGTCATCGCACTGACAGAATATAGCGCCACAGCTCCTTTGCATAAGTATGCTAAAAAATATGGTCTTAGAGTGGCGAGCATGCCCGGCTTCAATGAGAAGATGATGCCTGCTCTTGAACTTGATTACAAAGATGTTGCAGCTAAAGTAAAAAAGTTGTATGATGCTTTTGATGGCGCAGAATCTGCTGAGGTTGCTTTTGAGGCTGATGGTAAAGAATACAAGCTTTTTCTTGATTTAAGAAATAGAACTCCGAAAAAAGATGACGGCAACTGCAGGGAAAAAGGCACAGTGATCAACCTGCCGAGCGGCGAGGCTTTCATAGCGCCTTATGACGGCAAAGACAGTAAGAGCAAAGGCTTTCTGCCTATTAATCAGGATGGCAAGATAAGGATATATACTGTTGATAAAAACAAGATTACAGCATGCGACGATCCAAAAGATTCTCTTATTGTTAGAATAAAAGAAGACCCTGCAGTCGGAAATATAGCAGAACTTGCTTTCGGAGTCCTTGGCAGCTATGGGATAAAACCGTGCGGCCGCGTCCTTTTAGATGAGAAGCTCGGCTTCCATATAGCCCTGGGAAGGAGCGATCATTTCGGAGGTCTTACGGGACCTTATAAATTCAGAAAAAAAGAGAATGTCTGGCACCAGGATTTTGTCTATATAGAGGAGATGCAGCCCGGCGTGAGTGTGAAAGAGGTGAAACTGATAAAAGGCAATTTTGGAAAAATTGTCATCAAAAATAACAAATATAATATCTAGAACTTCTTGAAAGATGCAATTGTCTCAAGCAGGTCGACATGCCCTAAAAACTGGGCCCTGCAGCAGTATCTCTCCAGGCCCAACTCATCAAGTGTCTCCTTGATGTTCTTTGTCCTGTTGTTTGTCTTTGCCAAAAAATCTTCCCATAAATGACCTATTGGCTTACCGCAACTCCAGCATCTGACATTGATTATCATTTTATGCTCTAGAAAACACGGTTTGTTTATAAAGATTATGATAATTTAAACAAGAGGACCACAGCTATTAACACAAGAATAACCAATACTATATACACCCCCACCTTCCTCTTCCCCCAGTAGACAGGGTAATATTTATAGTCGATTCCCTTAGGCTGGGTCCATGTTATAATATGTCCGCATCTCCCGCATTTCTGCCTGTAGTCAAGCACATTTGAGCTGAAGTGGTCTGTGTAATGAGGCTTTGAATAATTGTGCAGGCCGAGAAGGCAGAGGATATGTCTCATAATACAAAATAAGAAAAAGAAGTATAAAAAATTTACTCCACTAACAAAGCCGGCTTATTAGGCAGGGCCTGCTTTGCTTTGTTCTCTGTGCTGTCTTCGGCTTTCATGACTTCGACTTTGCACTTGAACTCCTGCTCGAAGAAATCCCTGCTTTCTGTCAGTGTCCTGAATCCTTTTTCCTGGTCAGTGACTTCATCAATACCCTGCTTCAGCGCCTTCTGGATC
>JAFGSP010000035.1 GCA_016934775.1 Candidatus Woesearchaeota archaeon
AAAAGCACACTCTTTTTCATGAGTATTCCTGAAACATAAAGAGTATATAAGTTTTTGTTTTGAGCTGTGCTATAACAATAACTATTTAAAAAAACAAAATTATCTTACAAGTGGTGATTAAAAATGGAATTTTTTATCGATACTGCTGAAGTAGATAAGATTAAAGAACTGCATGACATGGGCCTCGTGGATGGAGTTACCACAAATCCCAGCTTAATAAAAAAAGCAGGCAGGGATCATGAGCAGACTATTAAGGAGATAAGCTCTTTTGTCAAAGGCCCTGTCAGTGTCGAGGCTCTGAGTGAGGATGCAGAAGGCATGGTCAAAGAGGCTGAAGAATATGTAAAATGGGGGCATAATATCGTAGTAAAGATCCCTATGACGCCTGAAGGCATGAAAGCAGTAAGAAAACTAGCAAAAAAGAACATAAAGACTAATGTGACGCTTGTGTTTTCACCACTCCAAGCTTTGATTGCTGCAAAAGCAGGAGCCACCTATGTAAGCCCTTTCATAGGAAGGCTTGACGATATCGGCCATGTAGGCATGGACATAATTGCACAGATAAGAGATATTTTTGATAACTATGGGTATGAGACAAAGATCCTGGCAGCGAGCATAAGGCATCCTACGCATGTCCTGGATTCAGCATTGATAGGGGCTGATGTTGCAACTGTGCCTCCAGAGATACTCAAGAAGCTGTTCAATCATCCTCTTACCGAAATTGGATTAAAAAAATTCCTAGAAGATGCTAAACAGTGGAAAAAGGAATAAGACAGAAGACCCTAGAAAAACCAATTCTTCTTTTTTTGTCTTAGATTACTGCGAAGAGTAATCCACAGATACTGCATTTGTTGCAGTAGCATTTGCCAGAGTAGTATATTAGCTCTGTGCTCTTGCAGTGAGGACATACAGGGTCTTTGAATAAGTTCATTTTCAGAAAGGATAATGAGTTTGATCTTATTTATACTTTTTTGAAAAAAACAAACACATTTGTCTACTATAATCATTTAAAAACAAACAAAGAAAAAATTATCTAATGTAAAATCTATAATAATTAAACAATCAACTAAGAGATTTTATCCTGCTCTTCTTTCATTGTGTTGAGGATAAATCCTGTATGCGTCCTCTCCACAAATTCATATTTCTGCACTGTTTTCAGGAATTTATCAAGAGATTGTCTTGACTTGAATCTTGCCAATACTATCGCATCAAAATCGCCTGTGACATCGTAGACAGCAAATACAGCCGGATGCTTGGCAATCTTTTTCTCGACCTCAAAAAGCTGGCCTTTTGATATCCTCAACTGGACAATTACTTTAAGGTCATAGCCTAGCTTATAATAGTCAAAATCAGTCGTGTATCTCTGTATTATCTTCTCATCTTCCAGCCTCTTGATATGGCTGATGATTGTAGCCACTGATGTCTTAAGCTTCTTGGCTATCTGTCTGTAAGATAATCTGGATTTTTCAAGAAGAATGTTCAGTATTTTCTGGTCAAGGTTGCAGATCATTTAATTAGAAAGGGAAAGACTTGACATTTAAATAAATTTAGAAAAAGTGTAGAGCAGCTGTAAGCCACCTTCTGTCAGATTCCACATCGCTATGGACAATCTGCCTTAACATTCAACTAAGCCTCTTACAGAGTTGCACAAGCCAGGGCTCACCGTTTCATCCGTTCTCTTGGAGACGTCTGGAGGTTAACTCAGCTTTGTCACCAAAGCCTTCGCATCCATCATTCCATAATCCAAAAGCGGTCCCGTTTCTGAGTGGTTGCCATCCTTTTCAGGATCTCGCTTCCGCGAGTGGCCACGATAGTGGGTGGACTTTCCTCAGCTTGCGCCGTAGTTAAGCACTGCCCTACAAAACAATAGAAACTGTATGTTGTTTTTAAAAGTTTATCTCTTTTTCTCAAGCTTCTGCTCTATCCGTTCCAATCTCTGGATAATCTCTTTCATATACGGGCTTCTTGACTGAGTGGTCTTCTGCTCTTCGCTGTAGAATCCCAGCTTGTCTTCTATAAATCCGAAAATTATCATCACAATCAGCCCAAGAAAAACTATAGGAATAATCATGTCCTTTATCTCGATATCTATGCCGTATTTCTCCAGATTAGACATGAAAAGGAAAAGGACCATGGCCGTATTTATCATGGTTATGTAGCTGGCAGACCTTGCCAGGTATACCTTTATTCGAATCAGGAATTTCCTGAATCTCTGGAAAAGCTGTCTCATATAACTTCAACCCGGATTAAAGCTATACGATTATTTAAATATATGGGCTGCATTCCTTGATTTATGGCAGATGAACCGTTTTTGCTTGTGAGCCTGGAAGAGGACAAGGCCAAAACATTAGCACAAGTTCTAAGTAATGATACTGCCAGGAAGATCCTGGACCTGCTCTCAAAAAAAGAGAATGCCACTGAAACAGAAATTGCAAAAGAACTGAAGATTCCTCTGTCAACAGCACATTATAATCTTGGCCTGCTTGTAAAATCAGACCTTGTCTCAGATGCGCACTTCAATTATTCTGAAAAAGGAAAAAAAGTTGTGCATTATTCATTGTCAAACAAATATGTGGTCATCGCACCCAAAAAAACAGATAAACTAAAAGAGACTTTAAAGAAGTTCCTACCTGTTGTACTCATATCTGCTGCCATGACAATAGGCATAAGATTTTTCTCACGAACGCCAATCTGGATTGGTGCTGAGAATGATGCTGCATACAGTGTAATGCAGGCTGTTGCTGATGAAGCTACTTCAAGGGCTGCAGAAGAAACATTAAAAATTGCACCTCCTGCTGCCAGCCCATTAATCCAGTCCCAGGAATTTGCTGTATGGTTTCTTTTTGGGACGATATTTGCCCTTGTAGTATATTTTGTATGGGCTGAAATTATCCTGAAAAAGAAAAAATAGTTATTCACTTAATATCTGCTCTTCAATCGGTTCTTTTGGCATCTTCTTGTTGAGATAATCTTTATGTATGAAAAGGAGGACAAAAAAACCAAGATATGCCATTGCTTCCAAATATTTTTCTGAGACTATTGAAGCCAATATCCCGAAACAAAAAAGGAACAGACCAAAATACCAAGACCATCTTTTCCTGTCAAAAAATCCAAAAAACAATGTCCCTCCTGCA
The DNA here is from genome assembly GCA_016934775.1 of Candidatus Woesearchaeota archaeon. Classification (GTDB taxonomy): domain Archaea; phylum Nanobdellota; class Nanobdellia; order Woesearchaeales; family GW2011-AR15; genus JAFGSP01. The sequence goes on from JAFGSP010000035.1 coordinate 3,135, forward strand.
ATAATTATAAAGACTGATTCGACAACATCAATATAGCCAAGAGGCATCATAACCATATTAATAAAAATGACTGTAACTATAGACAACTTAAGAAACCAGATATATGCAGGTACTTTTTTTTTATAATCATCTTGGATATAATGCAATTCTTTCTTTTCCAGCTTCTCCTGGAGCTTATTCACTTTTTTTTCATATTTAGCTTCAGATTCCTGAGACATATAATCTGAGTCTGTTTCCAGATATATAAAATTTGTGCCACGACTGGCGCTGCATGAGCCCGAAAAAGTGTGTGTTCCTTTTTGTATAGAATAGCTTTTTTAGCAAAACTGCTACACACGTTTACCTGACTTAGGATAGCCCCTCCCCAATAGAAACCTTTTTATTGTAGTTGTATTTAAACTCTATATAAAAAAGAGGAGAAGATGAACCTGCCGGTAATTAAAATAGAGAATATTAAAAAATCTTTTGCAGGCAATGACATACTATCCGGCATCTCCCTTGAGATTTATTCCGGTGAAATTCTCGGCATTGTCGGCGCATCAGGAAGCGGCAAGACCACCTTTCTTAATACAATCATAGGATTCCTCAAACCTGACACAGGAACAATCTATTTTAAGAACAAAAACATTTTTGAGATGTCTGAAAGCTCCCAGTTCAGGCCTGTAACAGAAGACATTGACGAAGTGAAAAGGACATTTGGTTTTGCTGCCCAGCACCCTTCTGTCTACCTTAACCTTACTGTATTTGAAAATCTTGATTATTTCGGCGCTCTTTATAATTTAACAAAAGAGGCCAGGCTAACAAATATCAACACACTCCTTGACCTTGTAGAGCTGGATGCTGCAAGAGATGTACTGGCAAAGAACCTTTCAGGAGGAATGCTCAGGCGCCTTGATATTGCCTGCTCCCTGATTCATGATCCTGAGGTGCTCATATTAGATGAGCCGACATCAGATCTTGACCCTATACTTGCCAAACATATCTGGGGATTGCTCCAGAAGATAAACAAGAGAGGAACTACTGTGATTGTTGCCAGCCACCATTTCACGGAAATCGAAGAGATATGCAGCAGAATCGGTATACTCTCACAAGGGAAGATTGAATATGTAGGCACTCTTAATGAATTGACCAGCATGCTCACTAAAGGGCTCCAGATCAGGATAGAGACTTATCCAGGAAATTATGAGAAAATCCTGAAAGCGCTTAAAGACCCGCTGATTATTGAGAAAGAGAACAGGGGCAGCGAGTTTGTGATCCATACTTCAAAACCAGAAAAAGTGCTTCCTAAGATATTGAAAGTAATCACAGAGATGGATGAGAACTTAATGGATGTAAGCATAAGCAAACTCAACCTCAAAGATGTGTTTTCAAAACTGAACAAGAAGAAAAAATGAAGACCGGAAAAATTATCTGGAAAAATATAAAGCTCCTGCTTAGATCAAGGACTTCAACACTTGTATTGATACTCGGCCCTCTGATAATAATCATCCTTGTTGGAATATCATTCAGCACAAGTTCATTCAATCTTAACATAGGGACTTTTTCTGAGAAATATTCTGATCTAAGCAATGATTTGATTGAAAAATTGAACCAGGATAATTTTGCAGTCACTAAATATACGAGCGAAGAGTTATGTATCGAAAGTGTCAAAGAAGGCAAGACCCACGCCTGTATCGTGTTTCCGCCTGACATGGTGATTGAAAACGAGCAGCGTGATATCATTAATTTCCATGTGGACCAGTCAAAGATTAATCTTGTCTATCTTGTGATGAGCACACTGACCAGTTCATTTGGAGAGAAAAGCAGTGAAATAAGCAAAGAATTGACAAACGACATCCTTACCACGCTTACTGATGCTAAGACAAAACTCAAAGAGTCTGAATCTGTATTGACTGAGATACAGGAAAAGAACAATGAGATAGCCCAGGATTCTGAAAGTTCTATAACCAGCCTGAACAGCATCGATCTTGATCCGGAAACACTTGATGTGACTACTGAACTGGCAAATATAAATACGGCGCTGAATGAATTATTGGAAGAATCAGTTGACCTTATTGATGATGCGCTAGACACTGTAGAGGATCTTGAGGATTACGGGGGGCTTGATGCAAACCAATCATCTTATGTGAACAGCATAGAAGATGACCTGGAAGACCTGAACAGCACAATAAAGACAAAACAGAATGCATCTGCTCAGGAACTGAGTGAATTCATGGAGGAAGTAACAGATGCTTTTGAAGACATGGCTGAAAAACTGGGAGATGCTGAAACTGTTAATTCAGACATCTTGGACAAGCTTACACTCGTGAAAAACAATGCACAGGAATTAAACGACAAATCAGAAAGCATAAACACTAAGATAAAGACATTGATATCCAACATAGAATCCATCCAGATTACGGACACGGAAAACATTGTTACCCCAATACAGACAAAGATAAATCCAATAGTCGAGTCAGAAAGCAACCTCGGCTTCTTGTTCCCAAGCCTCATTGTCATGCTGATCATGTTCATAGGACTTTTGCTTCCTTCAACACTTATATTGATGGAAAAGAATTCAAGAGCATATTTCAGGACATTTACAACTCCCACAAAAAGCACACTGTTTGTTCTGGGCACTTACCTGACAAGCATCTCCCTTATATTCTCCCAAGTTATAATAATACTGATTGTATCCCAATTCTATTTCAAAATAAATTTCCTTAACTCATTCTTCCTGGTCTTCCTTGCCCTGACAGTAATCATGAGCTTCTTTGTGCTTTTCGGCATGCTGATCGGTTATTTTTTCAACAGTGAAGAGATGGCTATGCTGGCTTCTGCAAGCATAGGAACTTTATTCTTATTGACATCAGGCATTATCTTCCCTCTGGAAAGCATGCCGGCATACATAAGCGGAAAAGCTAAATTCAACCCTGTTGTGCTTGGAAGCGAGGTTTTCAAGAAATCTTTGCTGTTCAATTCGAGCTTCAGCTCTATAAAAGGGCCGCTGGGAATATTATTATTGTTCTCAGTATTGATCGTGATAGTGATTATCCTAATGAAAAAAGCAGAGAACATACAAGTTATAATGAAAAAGCCGACCAAACTTAAGGTAAGAAAAGATAAGGTCATGAAAAAGTTTGCTTTCGGCGAAAGAAATGCAAAAACATTGCCTGAGTTTGTTGTCTCAATACAGAACCTCAGCGAAAATGCGTTCCAGGATATGCTAAAAGAATCTGTATTCAGCGAATGGCTAACCCTGATATACAAGAACCCATATCTTGGAAAAAAAGTAAAAGAAGCAAAGACAAAGCAGGAACTGATAAAAATACTGGTAGAAGAGCTGAAGAAAGAATCTGAGAAAAAAGCAAACAAAGAGATAAAGAAGTAGTATTTTATATATGACTGTGATTTCTGAAATATCATGATAGTCTGGAAGAATGTCCATCTGCTTGGGACATCTCACATAGCTTCTGAATCAATAAAACAGGTGAAACTTGGTTTTGAAACACTTGGCCCTGACATCATTGCTTTGGAACTTGATCCCGGAAGAGCATATTCTATCAAACACAAGACAAAAAGACCAAAAAATATGTTCTTATTAAAGCAGCTGGGGCTTGGCGGTTTCCTTTTCTATGTGATAGGTGAGTTCCTCCAGAAGAAACTTGGAAAGATTGTCAACATAGATCCAGGTGCAGAAATGCTCGCTGCACTAGATATTGCTGAAAAGAGCGGAATCCCTGTTGCTTTGATTGACAGGGATATCCAGGTTACATTGAGAAGGTTCTCGGCTCATTTCAAAAAAAGAGAATTGCTTCGTATGATATGGGATATCATATCAGGAGTGTTCAAAAAAAATGCTGTTGTAAATATGGAGTTATCCAAAGTCCCTTCTGAAAAAGTAATTAATATAGTCTTAGAGCACACAAAGAAGAGATATCCTTCTTTGTACAGGGTGCTCATCCAGGAAAGAGACAGGCATATGGCTCTCTCCCTGTTCCATATTTCATCAGCAAACCCTGATAAGAAAATAATGGCTGTTGTAGGTGCAGGGCATCTCCGGGGAATGAAGAAATATCTGGAAGAATTTTAAGCACTGTGGGATTTTCGATAAAGAAACTTTTAAATAGTATATTCTACAAGATATTAATCTATGGCATCATATGCTTCCGAGAACAGGACTTTTTTCTATAATTTAAAGAGATACGGGTTCAGCCTGTCAAAGAATGAGATAAAGCAGATGATAATCTGTGTCCTTATCATAGCTTTCTTATATTCCTTCAACAAATGGGGTGATGATACCTTCGATATTGTCGCAGGACTGACTAATTATGCTCTTGGGGCAGTCATTGCGTTGGTAGCCCTAATAGTTAATCAGGTTGGGCAGAGAATTGTAGCTGTACACTATGGCTATGACCCTATATATGAAAATGCTATGATCGGCCTCATGATCGGTCTCATCATTACTTTTGCGTCTAGAGGGTATATATTCTTCTTCCTGCCCGGAGGGATAAACCTGAGGCATCTGGCAGCATCAAGACTTGGTGAGTTCAGATATTACACAAATGACTGGGAATGGGCAAAAGCAGGATTCATGGGGCCTTTTTTCAATGTGATGCTTGCCGTCATACTTTCACTATTCAGACAAAATCCTATTGTAATGCAATTCATCATTGTAAACCTTTGCTTTGCCTGGTATTCACTTATCCCTCTGCCTGGAAACCTTGGCCTTTACCTCATGTTTCCGCACTTCCATTTCTGGACATTTGCCGTGGGTATTGTCGCCACTGCAAGTTTGCTCCTGTTTTTCCTTAATCCGCTTTTTACTATTGTTCTGAGCATGATCGGCGGAGTCATATTTATCTACTGGGTCTATGTTGTCAAACATAAAAAACTAAGCGGACCCTACTGGTAAATAAAACCGGAAGGATTTTATTCGATACCTTTAAATATTAGGGAAATAACTAATTTAAGCAAGAATAAGGGGATGATAATCATGGGAGAGAAAGAAAATATGAATGATGATGCAAGGAAAGTTTCAAAGCAATTGCTTGGAAAGACCATTGTCAGCAAGACAGGAAAAAGGTTCGGAGAAGTCGGCGACCTGGTTTTTGAGACCAGATCCGGGGAATTAATCCATATGGTAGTGAACAATCCAACCACATACGCTGAGAAGCTGGAACTGGAAAAAGACAAAGTAGGAAGGATTCTTATTCCGTTCAGCGCTGTGATGGCCATGGGAGATTTCATGGTGATTGCTGAAGAAGATATAATTTGAGAAAACTAAGTAATTTTATTAATTTTTTATCTATTTGACAAATGAATTGATTCTACTTCCAGTAAGATAGTTTTTTAAATTAATTTTCTTTCTGGCAAATCATGGGGGAGTTTGAGACTATGATCTGGACTGAGAAGTACAGGCCAAAGACTTTTTCAGAAGTAAAAGGCCAGAAGCACATTATCAAGAGGGTCAAGGCGTTTGTAGAGCAGAAGAATATGCCTCATCTCCTTTTTGCAGGACCTGCAGGTGTTGGAAAGTCTACGCTTGCATTGGTGGCTGCCAGAGAGCTTTTCAAAGAGAAATGGAGAGAGAATTTCCTTGAGCTGAATGCCAGTGACGAAAGAGGAATTGATGTTGTCAGGATAAAGGTAAAGGATTTTGCAAGGACAAAAGCGATTGGAGATGTGCCTTTTAAGATTATATTCCTTGATGAATCTGATGCTCTTACAAAAGAGGCTCAGCAGGCTCTAAGAAGAACCATGGAGAACTATACAAAGACCTGCAGGTTCATATTGTCATGCAATTTTGCTTCTAAGATCATTGACCCTATCCAGAGCAGGTGTGTTGTGTTCAAGTTCAAGCCCCTGGCAAAAGAAGAGATATCTGAACTGATAGACCTTATATCAAAGTCAGAAAAGCTAAGCATCACCAAAGATGCAAAAGATGCTATATTTGATGTCAGCAAAGGAGATGTGAGGCGCCTCGAAAACATAATGCAGAGCGCTGCTTCAATCTCAAATGAAATCACAGACAAAGTCATCTACTCAGTATCTTCCCAGGCATTGCCTAATGAGATCAAAGAGATACTAAATGCTGCAATTACAAAGGATTTTCTTGATGCAAGGAAGATGGCTTTTGAGGTAATGCTTAAAAACGGCCTTTCAGGGCTGGATATAATAAAGCAGGTCCAGGATTCCATATGGCAGCTAAATATAGAAAACCTTAAAAAACTGGAGATGATAAAGATATGCGGGGATATTGAATTCCGTATGGTTGAGGGCAGCGATGAATTCATCCAGGTCGAAGCCCTGTTAGCCAGCATATCCCTTATTGCAAAAAAAGGTTTCCAGAGTGCCAGAACTGCCTAAATTAGATGATTTGGAATTCTCCAGGCAGAGCAATAATACAATCAATAGCAGCTTGTCACGGGCAGAAGATATTCTTAAGGAACTTCAATCAAATATCCAGGACTATAAGATTCTTGAAAAAGACAATCTCAAACTAAAATCATCATTACAGAGAAGCAGAAAGCTTCAAAAAGAATTTGAGGAAAGAATGTTAGCTCTTGCTTACACATTCAGCGAAAAGCACAAGGAATCTGAAGATAAATACAAAAAACTGCTGAAGAAATATATTGGGCTTAATGTTGTATTGAATAAAAACCTTTCAAAGGAAAAAAAGAAGGCCACCTCTCTGGCAGAAGATTGCCAGAAGCTCATGGCATTCTCAAAAAAAGTGTATGATGACAAAAAACGTGTTGAAGAGTTGAACAAAAGCATACTTGAGAAGCTTTCTGAGTGGAAGATCAAAACTGTTGAAGAGCAGATCAGAAAAAGGAACCTTGCCCTGAAACAGGAAATTGAAGACAGATTCAGAAACATATCTGAAAAGATAAAGGAAAAAGAAAAGCTGTATGATTCCAGACAAAAAAGCATCCTAAAACAGCATGAAGAAATGAAGCTTGATCTGAACAAGAAAGTGCTTGAAGAAAAAGAACGAGCAGATTTGATGGCGCACAGATATGATGAACTATCTGAAGTCTCCAAGAGAGTACTTGAAGAGAAGAACCGTCTTGAAAAGATGAACAGAAGCATAGTGAAGAAGATAGCTCTTGCTGAAAAGGGAAGCATTGCAAACAAAGAAGAGCTTGACAGAAGAACAGAGATGATAAAAAGAGAATTTGAAGAAAAACTGAAAGAGATTGCAAAGCAGCAGATTGAGCAGGAGATTGAATACAGGGCAAAGATTGAATCACTGACAAAAGACCTCAAGAAATATTATGAAGAACTGAAAGAGTACAAAGGAAAATATTTTGAAAGAGAAAAAGAGATAAAAGAAAAATTTGAAGAACTTCTCAGGTGACGCTTTTCTTTACCAAAAGCTGCTGCTCAATGAACTCCCTGTAATCATACGTCAGGGTTATATGCAGCTTATCAATGAAATCAAGGTTGCTGGTAGTCTGCTGTGTGCAGTGGACTGTTGCTTCTCCATCAACAAGAAGGACCTCTCCTTCTTTTCCTGACTGACCACCTAATAGTGGACTGCACTGCAGGTCCTGGACGTTTGAGTCAATCCTAAAATGAACCCTATTCCTCGATATCCTGCTGGAGTCATCTGATGGGCATTTTGTCCCTGGAAGATAGAATTTACCAGATCCTTTATGCTGTATCTTGAAGACATACCTTATCTTATTCTGTCCGCTTGGCTGTTCTGTAAATTCAGCAATATGGATAGGTGCTCCTGAATTGAACACAGCTTTCTCTTCATATATCTGGCATACCGCATCCTTGTCAGCAGAAAGGACATCAGCCCTTATGCATCCGTCTGCAAAAGCCTCTGTCTTATATGCATAGCACACATCAGCACGGATAGGGAACTGGTTGTTTCCAGGTAATGTATGGACGAACCTCAGGTTCTCAAACTCGATAAAAGCTGGAGGAGGCTCAATAGTGTTGCCTTCAGAGTCAAAGATTGTAGCAATGACATCATCGGGGGAGTTTTTTATAAAGTCAGATTCTGTTTTTCCGAAATCAGTTGGATTAATCCCGCTCAATTTTATCTGCACATCATTCTTTGCCACATCTGCTTCTCCGACATTCATAAGCTTCACGACTACGCTGAAAGGATAACTGTTGCTGTCAAAGACATCTTCAGGGGGAGACCCTTCTAAAAACTGGAGTGCAAGGCCCCTTGTTCCTCCTTTGAAAGGATTAGTGTTTGCAGTAGTAGTCTCTGATTCACAAGTCTGAGCCATTGTCATCAATGCCAGGACTACAAGAACAATAATGATTGCTTTTCTCATGGATCCATCACCTTTTAAGTAGTATTTGGAATCAAAGAATATAAAGTTTTCTATCCTATAGGTGCTGTCCCACAAGTCAGCTTGCTGACTGTAGAACATATTTTCCTCCACAAACTCCCACACTCAATGAGGGAGTTCTGATGGGGAAAAATATACTTTATATAAAAGTGTTGACACACTTTTTAAGACTTGGGACAGCCCCTATCCTATATTGACAACAGTAATCTGCTTGGATATTGATTGCCTGTAATTGTACTGGAGGTGAATCATCAGAGGGCTCACATAATAAGAGTTTCCGGATATAGGCATCTCGCATATAATAAATCCTTTTCCGTTAGTAAGCCGTATAGGATTTCCTGGCTTGCATATGAAAGACCTGCCGCCGGAGAGGGACACGCTCTGCACATTAAATGTATTTGAGTTTTTTATCTCAAGATTCACATGACAGTTGTCAAGTCCCTGTGTAAAGGAAATCCCGCCGCCTTTGTTCTCAAAATGAATTTCAAGGATAATCTTATCGCTGGTGGTCTTTGATTTAACTGCCGAGACTGCAATAGGTCCTCCCTGGCTGCTGCCTAGGTTTCTTACATCAAAACTGCAGCTGGCAGTATCTGTATATTCATATTTCTTAGGGTCTATGCATATCTCTGGATTTGCTATGGTTGAATAACTATAACAAGCTGTCACAAGGATGTCCTGCTGCAATGAGTCAACATCTGAAGGAGGGTTTGCTGTCGCTCTCCATCCCACAAAATCACTATATGAGCCGTCTGGATTGAATGCGCTTTTTCCATACAAAGGCAAACTAGGAGAATCTGTCATTGTAAAAGGGAGTATTGTGCTATCATAACCAGTAAGATAAAAAAAAGCATTATACAGATCCTGCGCTCCTTTATTTGTATATTCGACAATGACATTAACTTCCTGACCGTTCAACACTTCAGCAGGCGGACTGTTTGATACAAAGTTCATCTTGATGCCTTCTGAACCAGTACGCCAGTTTGATTCTCCTGATTGAGACCCGCCATCTGTGCAAGATCCAAGAACAAGGAGAAGCGCCATTAAAAATAACAATGTAGTTCTCATATTATCACATCACACATCCTTTATCCGTATCTGGTCTGAAGACGATTCAGTATAACCATATTCATATTCTACCTTCAATACGGCCATAAAAGGAGACACTTGGTCTCTATTGATTTCATTGCTTGAAACTGTGCAGGAAATCATGTCCTCCTCGTTTCTCAATACAAGTTCAGAAGGAATGCAGTTTATATTCTGGCCTAATTTGAATCTTCCGTTTGAAAATTCAACATTTTTCAAAGACAAGGTATTATATGTACCTTTTTCTAAAGCATTATTGTTGCACACATCTGCAACTTTTCCCGGGCTGATAACTGTTCCCTGGCCATGGTTCTGAAAATAGATCTTAAATTGAGGTGTCAGGAATTGGTTATTAATGAGCATCCTGGGCTCTATCCTTGAAATTACTACAGGCCCGCCCTGGCCTTCTGATAAGGATATGGAAGACTGAGATGTACAGGATTTGTCTTCTGGCTTAAGATTATGAGGATCTGTGTCAATGCAGACATCTGCAAACGCAATCCCATTATAATCATAGCAAAATAATGTTTGTATGGTTGAATCATGATATTCGCTGAGGGCATCAAGCTCTTTCACATGGACAAGAAGCTCTTTTACAAGAAAATCATCTGCTGTATAATATATTGTTTTGCCATCCAGGATAGTTCCTGTGCCTGCAAAATTATCTTCATATAAGTGGCTTCCGTCATTGAATTCCATGAATCCTTTATCCAATGAAATAAGAAGCCTGGCTGTATTAACTTCATAGGGGCCCTTGTTTTCCAGTCTTAGTGCATATGTGAACTGCTCGCCCTCATAGACTTCCTGGGGAAGGTTATATTTTGAATTGTCCAGAATCACTCCTTGTGTTCCTTTATAGATATCTCTTTCAAGCTTCGGCTCTTCTGTGGTCCCTGTTAAAGTGCATGAAGAAATAAACAATAAGCAGGCAAGAATACAGAGACATTTCTTCATGATTCGCACCTGTATTTTTGGGACGATTCCAATAGTTTGTTTTCTGTGCCGGGAGACAACTCATTGCATTCATCAAGGTCATTCACTAAAATAAACCCTGAGCTTCCTGTCTGGCAGCATTCTTTTTCGCAGAATTCCAATGAAGCATCATATGCTCTGATATAATCTGATATTGATTCACAATAATTTGTATCAGACCATCTATAATCTGTCCTTGGATCTCCTTGTGGTGATGATTTTGACACATATTTGCAGCATACATCAGTCTGCCCCTCCAGGACCTCCTCTTCTCTCCCAAGATCATATTCTTCGACTTCAATATGTATTGTCTTATCAATAACATAAGTATAGTCCACGTGCGCTTTCAGGAATCTTGTTGTGACAGGAATTGAATCAAGGCTCTCCCTGTCCACGTTCATCAAACAAGGAATTGTCCTGTAGTCATCTATTTCGTTTATCTCATGGCCGCTTTCATACTCTGCCTTGAATTCCTTTAATCCTTCTTCAGGCGTGCGCGGGGAAGTAGATAAATCCATTTCTGAACAGCTCAGGCCGAATGTGTCTGGCACGCTAAGATAGATATTATTGACTTTGTTTACTTTTCCTCCGCTCTCCCATAGATTCTTGATAGTCAGCCCAAAAAGGGTCTTGATTGACTCTGATTCTCCTATGTCCCAAGGCACACTATCTGTCCCGATTGCCAGGAGCACAGGACCTGAAGAAGCTATTGATTCAGGGTCTGTATCCTCAATCTTATATAAGTCTCTCAGCACTCCTTCTTTTGAGGGAGTAAGGCCTTTGTCATCAAGCACCTCAAGATCATTGATATACCTATACCTGTCCATCAGATATACTTTTTTCCTGACATCCGCACCAAAATCAAACTCGACATTATAGGTTATTTTGTATTTGCCTTCCGGAAGTTCATTACCATAGTCAGCGTCAAAGATACAAGGAATGCTCTTCTCTACGCCTGAAGTGACCGGAATAAAAACTGAAAACTTTTTTTCTTCTTCATCCAATACGCCTTTAGTCTTAGTTTTTCCTGAAAGAGACGTTGTCTCTGCATAGCAATCCACATGCACTGTGAGGATGTCTTCCACCCCATCAAGTGTCTTTGTCTTTAGCTTTGCCCAAACATAGACAGGAGAACCCTCCCTGAATACTCTGTCGCCTACATCAAGCTCCTCAATAAACACACCCTGCGGATCCTGGGCCTGTTCCTGGGTTCCCGAATAATCAACATAAGTGTCGTTGAATGCCTGGTTATATATCTTATATAATGACCCAAAAAGAGTCTGAGGTATCTTCTTTATATCGCTCCAGAATTCAGATACGCCTTCAAGGTTTTCAGGCCTTGCAGACATAACATGCAACGTAGAGCTTTCTAATAGAAGGAGGACATTCAACACAATTAGGCCCCAGAATATCCAGTCAAAAACAGGATCACCGTTATGCTGCTGTGAAAAAACCAGAATAAAATATACCCATATAGGGATTACGATCCTGCTCAGTTGGTATGCATCAAGACCAAATCCAAAACTGCTCCTTATTGTTCCGAGAAAATAAAATCCAAAAAAATCAATCAAGGTCAATATTATCAAAGTCATATAAAAAGACTCTTTGTCATCCGTAATATTTGCAAAAGAGAAAGAAATAGAAAGTGATAGTATGACATGAAGAATTGAGTTGAAATCTCTCACGCCAAGGCCTATTATAAACAAGATAACCCATATATATATAATCCTCAATAAGAACTCTCTGAAAGAAAATCTTCTTGAGACTAAGCTCATCAGTATAGGGACAATAAAACCTAAAATAAGAAAGCCAACTCCCAAAACTCTGGAAGGATTGATCAATGCATAATCATATCCATCCCAAGTATTCAGAAGATCAAGTACCCATACCCCGCCTGAAAATATAAGCAATAAAATCGCATAAGAAGTGTTAAGACTCTGGCTTTTGTTCGAGACCCAGTCGCTTAATTTTAGCTTTGCCATTTACTATTTTTCTATTAGGAGCCATGTATATAAATCTTTCCAGTAGTGAAACATATAAATACAAGTAGGGAAATAATCTATATCATGTTTGAAGCATTTGGTCCGACTCCTGTTCTTGTAGTTGGGCTTGTTGCAGTATTTGGTGTATTCATTCTTTTAGAGTTCTTATTCGGAGGAAAGCTGCTGGCAATATTTTCTGATGGAAAAGATTTTTTATTATCTTTTGGAGATGAGTTGCTCGGGATAGGTGTGGCTGGTCTTGATATAGGCGACTGGCTGGCTGCAATAAATAATTTTGTCATCATGAAAGAAAAAGTTAGCACATTCTGGGCATTTTTCACAACCTGGGAAATAACAGGTTTTCTGCCGTTGAATTTTATACCTGGCATTGGAGAATCAATGGAAATTTTCAATATTGTGCCGACCTCGACAATTGTGATATTTTTATTCAATAAACAAAAAGCTGCTGGTGACGCACTTAACTTTCTTGATGAAAACCTGAGAATAGCAGAACATAATAAGATAGGGAAATGGAGGCACTGGAGAGACAAGCATGAGGAAATAAAGAAGATGAATTCAGCAGGAAAATGGGTCAGCACCCTAAGGGAAGCAAGCAAGATTAACAAGGAGCTGACGATTGCAGTGATAGATTATGTCGCTAACAGAGGTAAAGGCAATATAGCTAACCTTGAGATAGATGTCCCTGATAACATGAGCGCAGAAGAACAGGAGAAACTAAAAGAAGACCTTGAACCTATGCAGCTACAATTGATGAATGTCACAGAATCAGTAAAGAAATCTAAGGCATTAGTCCAAAAATCAGAATTTGACAGGAAAATCTATGAAAAAGCCATGGAATCTGTGAAAGGGGCTGTAAATAATTTAAGGGCTGCGACAGAAGGTTCCTTGGACCAGCTTGAGGCTGATGAAGAGGATATTGAAAAGAAGCATGAGCAACAGAGCGAGGCTGCTCAGCAAAAAGCTGCTGAATTAAAGAAAGATGAGGATTCTGCAAAAAGAAAAGCCTGGGCAGAGATAAAATCTAACATAAAAGACAAGATATCTGATATTTTCAGAAGAAAAGGCCAAGGAGGATTTAATCAGGGATTCGAAGGAGCTTAACTAATCACTCGGCCATCACAATCTGCAGTTCAAGGACATCTATTTTCTCGCCTTTAGGTTTCACTTCGACAGCATTGTTGCCTTTTCTCACAAACTCATCTATTCCCCTTGTATAAGAATCTTCATAAGTATCAATCTCGAACTTTGCTCCGTTGATATGGAAGTATCCCTGCTTCCTGTCCTCATCATTTGTGAAGAACAAGGTGACATTCACATCTGAGAGATCCTGCTCTATCTTATCATAAGTTTCCTGGTCAAGGTTGAAATAATATGTTGTAAATATAGGCTCTCTAAGGTTAAGTTTTGCCTCGATTGAATAAAGCATGTAATTGCCTTTTGTTGTTCTAAAAAGAATGTCATTTTCTCCCTGCCTCAATCTCTTTCCATCCACTGGAGGCACTTCTATTTTGCTGTCGCAGTCAGGAATGCTTGAATAAATCAGCCTCTTGTCAAGATATACTTCCAGAGGAGCGACATCTGTAGCCTTGCAGTCTACCACAAAAGAAAGCTCAAATGATTCAAGAGTTTCATATTGCTGCTGAGTTATATACACAATCTGCTTGTTTTCATGTCCTGATGTGTCTGTGACGTCAGCAGTGATTTTCAAGTCGTCAATGATATATTCATTGGTCTTCCAGAATTCAATGCCTGGTCCAGAGACCTTGAATAAAAGGGTGTTCTCCTTTTTCAAGAGATCTTTTGGAAGCTTTATTGGCGACGGGCTGGAAGTAGAGACTTCATTCTCATGGATAATAATATCATTCAATAGGATTGTAAGCCTTCCTTCGTGCTTTGGCATAGAGAAAGACAGAACAAGATTATCTGTATTTTCAAAATTGCTTACTGAAAAACTGAGATTCCTGCTCTGCTCTTCGAACAAGGATTTTTTTACGAATATAGAATCAAATTCCAGGAGAACTGTGGCATCTGTCCTGACAAAAAGGTTAAATGATGGCAGGTCATTTATTATCTCTAATTCTGGGATATTTGTTATTGTCCCTGGTTCCCTTGTAAGAAGTATTGTGATATCATCTTTCTCCCCGTCTCCAACTGTTGTCCTGTTCTGCTCAAGAAGCTCTGCCCTGTCCTCAGGAGGCAAAGCTGTTATATACACTATCAGGGTAAGTCCTATCACAAAAATAAGTAAAGATATATATTGCTGCGGATTAGCAGTCTGTGCTTTCCTAGTCTTCATCAAGATAATTTAACTAGCAATTACATATATAAATCTTATTGTTTTCCCTCTAATCATGTTAATCCTAAGTAAAAATTATAAAAAGAATTATGCAAAGCTCAAGATTGAAAATCTTGATGACTTGTGGTATCTCTCTTATGTCATTGAAAAAGGAGATTTGATTAGGGCCAGGACTTTCAGGAAGATTAAGATTGGAAAGGAAGATGACAGGAAATCGGAAGTAGTGAGAAAACCTGTTCATCTGAAGATTACTGTTGACAAAGTTGAATTCTCTAAGTACACCAATATCCTAAGAGTATCTGGAAATATAACAGAAGGGCCGGAAGACATTCCTTTAGGGAGCCACCATACAATAAGCCTTGAAGACGGGACTGAGTTTACTATAGAAAAAACCCAATTCCTTCAATATCAGATAGACAAGCTGGAAGAATCCGCACAGGAATCAAAAGAAAAAATATTGCTTGTTGTTCATGACAGAGAAGAGGCGTATTTTGCTATGCTGAAAAAATACGGATATGAACTGCTAAGCCAGCTAAAAGGGAATCCCCAGAAAAAAACAGATGTAAAAACAGAGTCCACTGATTTTTTTCCTCTCATAAAAAAGACAATCGAGGACTACAATAAGAGGGAGAATTTTTCCCACATTGTTATTGCAAGCCCAGGATTCTGGAAAGAATATATCCAGAAACTAATTAGTGGAGATTTAAAGAAAAAGGTTGTCTATGCCACCTGCTCTTCTGTAGGCGAAAACGGGATAAATGAAGTGATGAAGAGAACAGAGGTCCAGCAGGTGCTCAGGGAGGAAAAATTTGCTTCTGAAATAAAGAAGGTAGAAGAATTCCTGAAAGAGATATCACAGCAGGGAAAATCCGAATATGGATTGGAGCAGATAAAGAAAGCTGTGGATGCAGGTGCTGTGTCTGAGCTATTGGTGACAGATGGCTTTATCCAGAAAAAAAGGCAGGAAGAGCAATTTGAAGATATAGAAAGACTGATGAAATCTGTTGAATCAGCTCAAGGCAAGGTCCACATAGTCAGTTCTGAGCATGAAGGCGGAAAAGAGCTTGACGGGCTCGGTGGAATTGGGGCGCTGCTGAGGTATAAGATTAGTTATTAGAAAACTCGATGTTTCAACAGGGTTCTTAGTGAATAATCTATCCGCTTTATGCTGCTTCCAAATCTCCGCCAATCCTTCTTGCAAACGCAGGCTTAATATCCCTCCTGTACATAGGCATAGGTTCTGGCACATCAGGCCCAAGTACATAAGCTCTTTCCTCAAATGATTCCCTGATGAAGTTATCAATCCCTTTCTCAACAATAAGCGGATGCTGCGGCTGATATTCATTGAGGAATCCTTCAGACACTAATTCTATCTGCAGCCTGCCATCTCCCCTGAAATGAAGTATAGCGCCAAAAGGAGCGGCCCCGCTGTACTGCCGCCTTAATTCATATCCTGATTCTCCTGCCATACAGCCCAGGATTGCCGCGAATTTATTGTCTCGGGATGCCATCTCTACAATGTGATAATGCCCGCCAAGACCAATATCCAGAGGCGCAGAAGTGTCTCCCATTTCCCTCATCCATGAAGTGATATGTGTAGTTGGTCTTACTGCAGAACCTTTTCCTGCCCCTCTCTCTGAAAATTTATGAGAAAAGACAATTCCCAAACCATTTATATATCGATAGCCTACAGGCGCTTTGATAAGTTCGCCTTTTGGATTATAAATAAACTCAGGAAACTGCAGGTCAATATCATGCCCTGTATCTAAAACGTGCTGTGTCAATGCACTCTCAAGCGCCTCATTGAAACTGTGGCCGTGATAAAGCTGGTCTGTGTTCTCTTCATGGTTTCCTTTGACAGAATCCCAGAATTCCACTTGAGGAAGTGAAAAGAACGGCCTTACAAGATTGACAATTCCCCGTTGTATGCTGGATACTGTAAGACCTCCCAGTATGGCGTTTTCGATAGGCATCTCTTTGTAATTTCTATACTGGCCCAAGTCTCCAATACAGAAAGCTCCGACGCATCCACTCTGCATGAATGCATAATCCTCATATTTTACAAAATGATAAGGTCTTTCTGTAAGAGAATTCAGCTGAAGATCCTGGATTATTGCCACGCTCACATCCTCAAAGCCATTTCCAGTTTTCTGAACATCTTTCATAATCTCAATCATCCTAGGCCAATAAGGTTCAACTATCATCCTTTCCATGAAATCACCTGCCTGAACCCATGCTCCTGGAAGATTTACATAATTAGCTATAGTCACTCTCTTATGGACTCTGTCTGCCTTTTCCCGTTTATGCTTTGGTATTGAGAAATCCTTGTCAAAATATCTCCTGTCATCTGTCATGTCTGGCACAAAAAGTATCGCCTTATCGCCCATAATCTTAAACATCTGGGATGCCTGCCTTGTATCAACAAGAAGATCCTCTGGAAGAACATCTGCTATTGTTCCGTTCTGAGCCATCTTCACAATATCTTCAAGTGCTGTTGTCGGATTCTTATATTGGGTCACATCTGAATACATTGTATTTCCGGTAACCCTGACATCCATATCCTGAATTTGGCCGCTGTAGTCAAACCATATCTGGAAGTTCTCTGAATCTTCAAGCGCATCCATGTCAAGTAAAACTCTATCTTGTTCTCTCAAAGGTTTTCCATCCCTAATCCTGGTAAATGCAGTAACAAGCTCTACTATCCTTGAATCAAGGCAATCCTCATCAAAAAAACGCGTAGAATCTTTTCCGATTCTGATTAGGTATGGGTATAAAAACCTGTCAATGATATCTTTAGCATCATCATATCTTGAATTCATCTCTGATCTCTGCTGTGCAACTGTCAGGCTAACTCTTGGCTGCCCGGTCTCTCTTCTCTGAAGTTCCATTATATAAAGCGAAAATAGGTCTTCACAAATCTTCAGGTCATTTTCTCCCATGATATATACAACATCTCCTTTGAATTGTTCCCTTACTTTTTTGAACTCTCTAAGCTGCGCATCTAATGTCTCAAACTCAGGATCCATGAGCATCCTTCTTGCATTCTCCCTGTAGAAATACGGACCGTAAATCGCTCCGCCGATGATGACTTTATCCACACTTGTCTCATTTGCAATCTGGATATAGTCTTGCAAGGATTTTTCATCTGAATATGAATAGCCTATGTTAAGATTTGAAAGGAACATTGTTCTCTTAAGGTTCCCATCATCTGGAAAGAAATATTCAAAGGGGTTTCTTTCCTTTGCCTGTTGCTTGTATTTAGAAAGCCCTGGGACGGATTTGGCTGATGGGACTATGTCTGTAGTGTCCTTAGATACAAGAAACCTTGCTCCTGTCTTTACATCTCTTTGGGCAAATATTGCTTCAGAGGCATTATCCTCAAGAAAAGGAATGATGTTGTCCATACGCTTCATCAATCCAGGAACAAAAGCAAGATTTATTGGAATTATCCCATTTGAGCTGAGGCCGTAATATTTAAGCAGGTCCCTAAGATGGTCAAGTCCTTTGGCTTCTGAAATGTCTGCCCTCAAAGAGTGGACAAAAAAATAAGGTTTTGGTGATCGTTTATTCCCAAGATTCATAGATGATACAATTGCTCTGTACAAGTTGTCGTCTGTCAAATAATGTGTTTTTGGATTGGCCCATATATTATCTGCTAAACCCTTGACAAATAGTGTATAATTATTTTTCTTGCCCAGATATTCTGTTATCTGCCTGGCAGCCCCTTCAAACAATGAAAGTACTTCCTGATCCAGGGAGATTCTTTCTTCTGCCTTTTCCATAAGTCTTTCCAAATGGTCTCTTGGATCATATTCTCTGGCATACAGAAACGCTTCAATATCATGCATTGAAAAAGAGGGTGAATTAAGGTCATATCCTTCAAGTTCAGAGCGGTCGACTCCAAAAAGGTCCAAGATATAATTCACTCTGCTACCTGGATTCAATGCTGCAAGCAGATACCTAAAATTAAAATTACTAAGGTTACCTGTTTTCCTGTCTACAACAAGCATATTTGGCTTAGAATTAGTACTCATAGCAATATTAGCATATAAGCTTAAAACAGCATCAGACCCGCCTGTATTTGCCAGGATAAACGGTTGTTTTTTATGATAGTGCGTCTGCTGGAAATGATTTATGAGATCCTCATAGATATCTGAAGAAAACAGCTTTATCTTATCTTGACTGGACTTTGTTAATATTGATCTAACGCCAAAGAAACGTCCAATATTTTCAGAAATAAGCTTTTCTAACTCCATACTGCATCCCTCCCTATACAAAGAGAATATGAAAAATGAGAATTATATACTTAATCTACATAATCAACATAGGAATATAATAACTACAAAATAGTAATATAGACTATATAATTATTTTAGTAATTATATAAATTTAAAAAAATTTATATATTAATCTCTCATAATAATAATATGATGCAGAAAAGAAAGCTTCAGTTGATAGCTGGTTCAACATATACTATTTCCCTTCCAAAAGACTGGGTTAT
>JAFGSP010000036.1 GCA_016934775.1 Candidatus Woesearchaeota archaeon
TATCGGCATCTAGAGAATACTGCTCTCTGCAGGAACTCATTTCATCAGGCATCATGAAAGTCAGAAACAACAATCTCATGTACCTTGAAAAAGAGCAGATTACAATCAATGAGATTGGCGCTCTCAGCCTCATATTCAAGACTATAGATGAGTACGGCCTGCTCAGGTTCTCTTCAGAAACTCTTAAAAAATCTTCAAAAGAGATTACTAGTGAACTATTCAGAAAAAACAAAGAGCTCAGAAAAAAGATAGATATACTTAAGAAACTCACATCTGCATTCGGATGGGGAATACTCAAGATAACCTACAAAGAAAAACAGGTTAAGCTTTTCCTGGAGCATTTCCCTTATTCAAGATTCAGGGAAAATTGCCTGATTCATCTTATTATAGGAATGCTTGAAAATGTATTCATATGCAGATTCAAAGCAGTCTCAAGCGGGTTCAGGTTCAGCTCATATTCAATGACCCTGGAAAAGATATGATGCCCTGTATTTAAGAAAATAGAATAACTGCCTTAGCTTTATGTCTAAAGGAATCTTGTCCATAACTTCTTTTGGAATCTTTAAATCCGGTTTGCTGTCCAGCACGTCATAGAAAAAATCCCCATGCTCCCTGAGGGCCTTTATTGTCCTCATCCTGTGCATGTGGTTGCGCCTGCCAAGATTTTTTGATACTAAGTGTTTCAGATAGATATTGAAATATTCTTTTTTCCAGCTATTCTGATAGAGCTTCAAATTACCTCTTTTTATAGCTCTAATAAGATGTTTTGATGTGTCAAGTATCGGCCTTATGCCCTCGCTCGCTATTGTTGTGGAATTACCGAAACTATCTCCGAGAAAAGCGCAGTTTTTGTAATATAAAGGGAATACTGGATTTGCAGAAACATAAGTATTGTGTTCCTCAGCCAATTCTGCTTTATCTACAATATGCGAAAAGTGTATGTTCCTTGGCGGCTCTATGATCCTTGTATCTTTTGCATCTGTATATCTCCATATGCCATGCGCAATATGGTTGCCGTATGGATAGAAATCTTCAAAAGAGCCATTATCATTAAGGCAGTAGAATGGCTCTTTCACTGCAGATTTTCCTTTCAGTATACGTGTCTTTCCGACCCATAGCTTATCAGGCAGCCTTAGCCTGAGTTTTTTTCTCAGGAAATAATTGATTCCCGTGCAGTCAACAAGATAATCATAGCTGAAGTCATGCTCGCTTGTCCTGATTAGTTTGTGTTTAAGACTGACTCCTGTAACCTTCTCCGGAAGAAAATCTGCTTCTGATTTTTCCAGAAGTGTATTGCATATTTTCCTGTAATTAACAAGATAGAATTTTTCTCTTGTGAACCTGAAAAAATGCTCGTCATGAGTGCAGAAATTAAGCGCAGGATATGATGTCTCGTAAGGCAGGGAATATTCTCTAATAATCCGGGGAAATGTCAGCCTGTGCCTGTAGTCCCTTATAAGGTCCTTATTTTTGTCAAGAACCAGCACTCTTTTTTCAGGAAGGTATCTTTTCAGGTTATATGCCAGGCCGCTGCCTGCAATCCCTGCCCCTGTTATTATCACATCATATTTTTGCATAAGCATCTTCCCGGGTGGATAGTCTTGGCAGCTCAAAGTGTGTAAAATAGCTGACTCTTTTATAAGTATAACTCAGAAATTCATTTACTGAATTCTTTATATTTAAATGCTTTTGCCTGATCATATGGCTCAGCACAAAATAGAATGAGAACAAGGCAAGCAAGAACGAAATTGTAACTACAATCATGCTGGTTGAACTTGATGCCACAAAAGCAAAACAAAAGAACACGTCAACAAATCTGAAAAGTTTTGCCATTAAGATTATATCTCCATTATGGCAAAGATAAACCATCACAATCCCCAAGACAATTATGACAGCCAAGAATAAAAGATAGATAACAAAAAGATCAAAAAGGAAATATCCCAAAAACATCAAAATAAAAGAAACCGACATAGCCATGAATGTCATCTGCACGCCTTTTCTGAACATTGAGGGGAGTGTCTTGTAGCCGCGGCTCTTGTCTTCTTCCGCGCCCCTGATGTTCTTTAGAGGCATATAAAACAAAGACACAATAAAGAAATACATAGAAAGATATACTGCTTGTTTCATACTAAGACCAAGAACCAGCGCTGAGAAAAAAACAGGAAGAAGATAATGTGTGATGCTCAGGACTGTGCTGTCCATCAATAATATTTTTCTGGAAGAGGTATTATAAAAGTATCCAAGAAAGAGATACATCAGCTGGGAAATGAAGATAGGAACACGCATCAACGAGACTGCAACGGTAAAGCCGCCAAGCACCAGCAAAACTTTTTTTGTGCAAGAGGGAAGCCTGTAATCCCTATCTTTCAGGCCGTTGTGGATACCGAAAACAGAGTATAAGAGAATACAGCAGATGCAAAAGATAAAAACATCATAATTCATGCTTCCTGAAACCGCAACAGGAACCATCACAGCACTCAGCCCAAAAAGAGTCCTGTCCACTCTTGACGCCCTAACTAAATCTAATAGACCTGGAACTACCCCCCCTTTTTCCATCAAGATAATTCCTTCCCTGTAAATTTAA
>JAFGSP010000005.1 GCA_016934775.1 Candidatus Woesearchaeota archaeon
CAGTTTTTCAGATATTCCTGTATTTTTTTGAAGTGGTCTGGCAGTGTTACATATATCCACTTTATCTTTATGTCCTGTATATAGGGCTTGACATCTGGGTCTTCATCAGTCCTTATCTCGACATCTTCAATGTGAAGGTTTTTCACAACTTCAGATATTTTTTCAATATCGCTTCCAGGGCTTGCTGTAAGCCCTATTATCCTGGGAAATCTTGATTTTTTCATATACTGCTTGGCTATCCATACATACGCATAATCTCCGGTTGCCCTGTGAGCCTCGTCAAAACCCATCAAAGATATGTCATCAAGGCGTATCCTGTCTGAGATAATATCGTTTTCCAGCCCTTGGGGAGTAGAAAAGATAATCTGCGAACTTTTCCATAGTTTCTCTCTTTTTTCAGGGCTGACATGGCCTGTGAATACAGCCAGTTTTTCTTTATCCATATCAAAATGCTTCAGAAACATATCTCTATATTGGGTTATCAGTGGCCTTGTAGGGCCGAGGAACAGGATTTTTGAGTCAGGATATTTTATAAGCCTCTGGGCAGCTAACATGAGAAACACGAAAGTTTTCCCAAGACCTGTGGGAAGAACCACTAATGTGTTTTTTTCACAGGCAGTAGCAAGTATTGTCTGCTGATAGAGCCTGGGCTCAAAGTCTTTTATCATCAGAATTGAGAAAGCTTCTTGATTTATATAGGTTATAGAAAATGAGAATATAGAAACTTTTATATACCTCATAAAAAGAATATTCTTTATCTGATATAATATCAAAAAGGGGTTTAATATCAAAAAGGGGTTTGGATTTTTTTATGGCCAATAAGGAATTATTAGACTGGATAAAGAGTGAAGAGGCCCAGGGATATAATGATTCTCAGCTTGAAGAATATCTTGTAAAGCAGGGATATACAAAGCCAGAGATCGAATCTGCCATTAAAGAGCTGAAAATCAAACCAGGGGCAGGGAAGAAATCATCGTCAAAGTCCAAGAATATTGAAGAAGAAATAGAGACAAACCCGCATATCGCCTTCTATCTTGTAATAGGTCTCATAATTGTGCTGATTATTTCGACTTTTTTGTTTGTTGGATCGTTCAGCCAGATAGGGAAGGTAGAAGAAGGTATAGGGCAGGAGATTGAGGAATCCCAGGAAGAGCTGGCAGACCTGCAGAGCAGATTGAGAGAAGTTGATTCATTGGCGAATTCTCTTGAATCTTCAATAGATAATGTCCAGAAGGTTTTAAAGAATACAAGTACAGCATCTTCAGTTGCTTGTGTAGGATGCATTGGGAGTGAGGAAGTAGATGGGCTTACGAGCGAAGATATTTCCTTGACGCTCGGAGATGTTGCGGAACTTGGCGGATGCACAGATTGTATCAGCTGGTCTGATTTTGTTGATTCAGATGCATTGGATGCAGATTTGGAAATAATGCTTGGGACCAAAGACTTGATTATCGATAATGATACGTTTGTAATAGACGGCAGCGCTGACACAATTAAAATCGGTCAAGATAATAACACGGTCGAAGTTGAGTTGACAGGTAATCTTCACATATTTTCTGGCAGTCTTTATGTGTCTCAATTATGTCTTCAGGGAACTTGTTATGGAAATCTATCCGAAATAAATAGCTCGTCATCCTCTTCTTCAGGAAGCAGTGCAGGAAACATCAGCGGATTCGGCGATCTGGATTCAGGGACAGCAACTGCAAAATCATTCATCATTGGACAAGGCTCAAGCCTTGCTGCTTCTGGCACAGGAATAGTGAATGCGAACCAGGTTGATTGTCAGGATTGCATTTCAGGCAATGACCTGGCAGATACTATTGAACTAGACGGGACATTTAGAGTCACTCAGGGAAATAATGATGTTAATTTTGATAATGAAACTCTTTTTATAGACGGAAGCGGGAACAGAGTGGGAATAGGTACAGATTCACCTGCTTCAGAGCTTGATGTTGCAGGTGAGGTGACTGCAAATTCAGTGACAGTGACTGGCTCTATTACTGGCGCAACTGTCTCAGTAAATGCTTTGAGTGTAAACGGTGCAGTTTCTGCAGAATCAGCGGAAATTGAAGGTGATTTAACAGTAGGTGGCACTATTATAACTTCAAGCTCAAGCTGTGATACAGGATTTATAATGCTAGGTTCTCTTGGTTGTATAGGGCTTAATGAGGAATTAGATGCATCAGTCACACCTTACCAGAAAAACTGGCATGAAGCAAACCAATTGTGCTTTAACCTTTATGAGGGCAGACTTCCTACAGCAACAGAATGGTATTTGGCAGCATGGAAATATCCATCAGAGCTCCAGAATGAGGAAGATGGGGAGGAATGGGTTTCAGATGCAGCCGGAAACAATGTCTTTACGACAATGGGCTTGAGCGGTGTTATTACACGAGCCTATCCAAGGGCAGAGACAAGCACATATAAGTTCAGGTGCTTTATCCCAAAATAAATTTTTAAGAATTATCTAATTCGTATCCTATTTTTTCTAAACTTTTATATACCCTATCCAAATTCTTAGTCACATGGCATTTTCGTTGGACCCTGTTCTGGGCTGGTTGTTGTATCTTGATCCTGCATTGGCAATCCTTATAGTTTCGTTGATTGTATCTTTAATCACGTCTCTCGCACTTAAACTGCTCACAGACCAAACACTTATGAAAGACCTGAAAGAAGAGCAGAAAGAGCTCCAGAAAGAGATGAAAGAGCTCAAGAACAACCCGAATAAGCTGGCAAAAGTGAATGAGAGATTCATGGAGACTAATATGAAATACATGAGCCACTCGATGAGGCCGACATTGTTTACGTTTTTACCGATAATACTTGTTTTTGGATGGCTGAGCTCGCACATAGGCTATTATCCGATTCTGCCTGGAGAAAATTTTCAGCTAACCGCGCTTTTTGAAAAAGATGCTGAAGGTGAGATTGTCCTTGAAGTTCCGGACGGCATCCAGATAGTAGATGAAGCTGAAAAAGAAGTGCTTCATGAAGAAGTAGACTGGCTGCTTAAAGGAGACGAAGGGGAATATGAGCTTCTGGTTAAGTATAAGGACAAAGAATATCTGAAAAATGTCATAATAACAAATGAAAGAAAATATGCACCAGTGGAGAAAGATTTTAAGAAAAGGATATTGTTCTTTTCTTCATCAGATGAAAACGGCCTGAATAAGCTAGAGTTGAGCAATGAGAAAATCCTGCCTTTTGAGAATGTTCCTGTCGTAAAAGACTTGCCCTGGATCAGTGGCTGGGGATGGTTCGGTTCATATATCTTCTTTTCACTGATATTCAGCATGTCTTTGAGAAGGCTGATGAATATTTATTAGGTTACTTTTCTTTCATCTTCTTTGTGTCTACACAAGAAATCAAATAGGTTTAAATATAATCTGATTGTCCTACCTATCAGAATTTTTAAATGTGATACCATGGATGAAGATACTTTTGTTGCACAAGCCAGTATTTTATTAGATCCTTTCAAGCCAAAGGGCATTTTTTCTAAGGGGAAAAAGTCTGTGGAAAGAACTGCAAAGTCTCTGTATCTTAATCAAGTCTTTCCAAATGATAAAGCTTATTGTAATCAAGATTTATTACGGATTCTAAGCATATTTACTCAAAATTATGATAAGGATACAACTATTGAAACAGTTGCCAATGCTGCTTATATTACATACGATTCTATGAGCGTATCGAGAATAAAAGATCGTCCTGAAGACAGCCTGGTCACTGAGGTTTGTTGGAACGGTGTTGAACAGATGATAAGTAAATATATCGGTCTTGGTATGTCTGACAGAGATATTGGACCCTATGCTTTAGGAATAGTGTTGACTTTTAGTGAACTATATGGTTCCATTCCAAATTCAACTATTGGTGGTCAACCTGATTTTCAATACTTAAGTGATTTAGTAGATTTGATGGCTCAGGAAGCCAGAGAAACAGATTATCCTGACAGGATTGCTCAGGCAGCAATATATGCTGTTCAGGTAATTGCAGAATATGGATTAGGAGCCGAAGGCTTCGAAGGACTATTTACGAGTGATAAGGATATAGAA
The DNA here is from genome assembly GCA_016934775.1 of Candidatus Woesearchaeota archaeon. Lineage (GTDB taxonomy): Archaea > Nanobdellota > Nanobdellia > Woesearchaeales > GW2011-AR15 > JAFGSP01. The sequence goes on from JAFGSP010000005.1 coordinate 4,047, forward strand.
GTCCCAGAAGATTTTGGATTACCTTATGGAGTAGATAGGTATAATCCTCTTATTCGGGAAGTAATTAAAACTAAACTGTATTTGGATGAGGGTGTTCAGTAGAATTTTTCTTGTCTATTCAAAACCTTTATAAATCCTCTTTTTTTCCAGAGTGCTATGCCAGAACCAAGATTCAGGTCAAGGACCTTTAAGAGAGTGCATAAGAAGCTTCCGGGAGGAAGCACTGTTCTTACTCATGAGAAGAGGACTCCACAGCCGCATAAATGCGCTGTCTGCAAAAAAGAGCTTAAAGGCATACCAAGAGAAAGGCCTTACAAGGTAAAAAAGCTTGGTGTATCAAAAAAAAGGACAGAAAGACCTTACGGCGGATACTTGTGTTCTGCGTGTTCTAGGAAACTGTTAAAGGAAAAGGCTAGAGCATAATCTCTTGTGCGGCTGGCGACACCGCAACAGGATAAGAGATCGAGGTGATATGAATGTATGAAATAGGAAGATTGTGTGTTAAGCTTGCTGGCAGAGATGCAGGCATGAAATGCGTCATAGTAGATGTACATGATGGGTTCTTTGTGACAATAGACGGCCAGACAAGGCGAAGAAAATGCAATATTAAGCATCTTGAGCCGCTTGACCATGTTTTTAAGGTTAAGAAAGGCGCTTCGCATGCTGAAGTTGTCAAGGTTCTGAAAGAGCATAAGATTTCTGTTGTTGATCCAAAGACAAAAAAGCCTGCTGAAAAGCCAAAAAAAGTCAGGAAAAAGAAAGAACTTCTTGATCAGGCTGAAGAAGAGCCGCAGGCAAAAGAAAATACAGACAGTGAAAAGAAGTCTTCAAAGCCAATCAAAAAAGAAGATAAAAAATAATTAATTTTTATTTATCTAGTTCTATAGATGGTTTCATATTGTTCCATGAATGGTCAAACATATCTGTCAGTGTAGAAGCGAAGAATGGTGTGTTGACCCAGATACCTATATCGTATGATGGATGGACTTCTTTATCATCAGTTACCATAAAGACAACTTCTTTGCCGTCAACAACCGCAAACCTTCCTCGCGAAGGTGAGTTCTTCACATCAGCATATTTTGAAACTTCTTTTGCAAGTTTTTCCGAAGAGTCTGAATAAGGAGCAGCTATCCTTATTTTTACTCCTCTCTTGGAAAGCTCTTCGAATACAGGAAGCAGTGATTCTGTTTTTCTGACAAATCCCTGGTCGGTCGTCATGATGTCGACGCTTTTTTCGGCGTTTTTAATAGTCATCTCAAGATGATTGTAAAGATTATGCCTTCCCCTGAGGCTTCCGCTCAGTTCAGATGGCTCTATCAGTTCAACTCCGTTATTGTGCAAGGAGGTAAGCTCCTGAAGGACATCTGTTTCCTTTAGGTTCTCAAGCCTTTTTACGGACTCTTCTGCATCTTTTCTCACATTTTTCTTCACACGCTCAACAACTTCAGTTGGAGGGACAGCTATATATTTTATCGGCTTGCCCAGTTTCATCACGACAAATCCTTTCTTCTCCAGGGATTCAAGCACATCATAGCTTCTTGATCTGGGAACATTAGCTATGTCTGAGAGCTCGCCGGCAGTTGAGACGCCGCGGGAGAGCAGAGCTGCCCATATCTTGACTTCATAGAGATTTAAGTTGAAGTACCGTCTTAGTTTGCTAAGAAACTCGTCTTTTACAATCATTTTTCACCCACCTACAATTTTTTAAGTATTCTTCAACTTCTTAAACAGAACTAGTATTAATATGTTACGGTTTTTTTACCTTGTTGTAGTGTATGCTTTTTGTCCCTATAATAAAGATAAAATATTATATAGATAATAAGTATAATACTTAATAAAAAATTATATATACAAGGACAGACTTTGACTAATCTTGCAATGCTGATGAACCAGAAAAAAACAATGGAATTGTTAAAGAAGTATTCAATCCCTCTTCCTAAACAAAAAGTAATAAAAAAATATGATGAGATCAAGGGATTCAGTTTTCCTGTTGCATTAAAAGTGGATTCACCCGATGTTATTCATAA
>JAFGSP010000037.1 GCA_016934775.1 Candidatus Woesearchaeota archaeon
TGACCTGGCTGCAGGAGCAACTATTGTGCTTATTAATTTTGCATTGTTTTCCCTGATTTTTGGTTATTCAAAATTAAAGAAGTATTGATACTGGTCAGTAATTCAGTGTCTTTCTTTCAAAAAACATTCCCTTAAATGATTTTCTGATGCCTGGGTTAAATTTTGTCAGCGCTCTTGTCAGCAGGAACAATTCTTTCCATGTGTAAGGATAGACAAGAAAATCCCAAAGCTCATGGATGCAGAGACTCAAAAAAATAAAAAAAGAGAACAGGAAATTCTGAAAAAAATAGAATAGAACAGAAGATATTACAAGAGCCACATCAAAACCATGCATGATCTTTATCGTATGCCCGTCTGAACTATAAATCAGGCTCTTTTTGTAAGATTTCAGCCCGAGCATACGGGCTATCACACCATTGAACACATGGTCTATGTCCAGAAGAATGCCTGAAAAAAAACAGAGTATTGAAAACTTTAAGGAAAGCCCAACTGAATAACCGATTATTGAAATAATAAAAGACAAAGAAACATGAATTAATTCATCAACCAATGAATTATATCTGCCAAAGATACTTTTCCCCATCTAGACCATCCTTCTTCTAAGCTTAAGATGGTACCCCAAATAGACTGATATAAAATGAAGCACTATGCTCAATGGCACCATAATAAATACATATAGTATCTTGACATCAAAGAAAAAAGAGCTGAAGAAGATAGCCCCGAATACATAATCCGACTGGTCAAAGAACAGCCACGTATGCCCTGGTTTTATGCCTATGCGCCTTTTGAAGAAACTCTTTATAAGATCTCCAAGAAGAGATCCAAGTCCTATAACAACACCTATCCAGAGAAACCCACTTCTTGTATATTCAAGTATGCTTATGTCCCTGAAAAAAGCCATGTTTGCATACATAAGATATTGGACATAAGCCATCAATATTGCGCCTGATGTACCGAAGATGAATCCCCTTATAGTCTTGCTCCTGCCGAACAATGGCTTGCCCATGAACTTCATGTTGAAGTCCACAGGATAATCAAAAAAATCAAGTTTCCTGACAAATATCGGCATCATGTTGGCGACATAAGCCGGCAGGAGAAACCACAGCGATCTCAAGACCAATAAAACTGCAATATTCATAGGGATTAGAAAACAAATCTTTTGTTAATAAAGTTTTCCAATATATTTATAATCGGGCAAGACATAGAAAAAGGGATGATTAAAGAAAAGTACTATCCTAAGAAGATTTATAGGATTATTGGTAAAACTCTTTCTCTTCTTCCTTTTGGACCTTATTTCTACACGGGATTGTCATTTCTTCTTGGTGCAGCGGGTCTATTATTTTCCTTTTCTCAAAACATAATTACTGCATTTTTTTGTTTTGCATTATCAGGATTCCTTGACATCTGTGACGGGGCTCTTGCAAAGTATATGAAAAAGACAAGTGAAATGGGCGCTTTCATTGATGGTGTTTCAGACAGGTTTGTTGATTTTTTTCTTGTTTTCTCCTTCCTGCTTTTAGATCTTCCAGACATAATATTGCCTAATGCATATCTCCTATCTATACTTATGTTCATTACAATAATGCCTTCTTTCATTGTGGCATATGCCAACCATAAAAAGATAGTATCGGATACAGAAGAAACAAAGATATGGAGGATAATGCACCGCGGCGAGATGTATGCTGCATATCTGGCTGCGCTGCTTATGGCAGCATTCAACAAAAGTTATTCAGTATATCTCTTGTTATTCATTGCACTATTAAACCTTATCACTATCGCCCAGACAATTGTGCTTTCTTTTAGATATTCGAAACACAAATAATTTAAAGCTACGGATGTTTAGGAACTCAATGAATTCATTAATACATTTTTTCGTCAACTATATCCTGCTCACACTTTTGTTTGGAGATGTTTCAGCATACATGCCTGTGATATTCATAGCTTCTATCATACTCGACTTTGACCATGCGCCTTACTTACTAAGAGAGAGGAAAAAAATAGGTAAAAAAGGCCTGGCAGTTGAGTGCAGGTCTTTTATGCATGAGATTTCTGGGTTGGGATTACTGACTATTATTGCACTACCGCTATTTTTTCTTATCCAGCCAAATAAGGTCATTCTTCTGGTATATCTCTCTTTGGCATTCCATATCCTGCTGGATTTCATACTTGGAGACTCAAGGCCATTATATCCTTTCTCAAAAAAGAAATTCAGCTCTCCTCTGGCAGTCAATAAGTCAAAGCACAGAGTCCCAATTGAGATTGCAGTAACCCTGTTTGTCTTTGTCCTGTTCCTTCTGGCGCTGCAACCTATTAGTTTTATATAACAAATTAGATTACTATTTTTAATGGATCCGATAGAATATGCAAAGTTCCTTTTCACGCAGATATTCAATAAGCAGGATATTGTAACTCAAAGAGCCAAATCTGTATATGATATTGATTACAAAGCATTGAAGAAAAAAGGCGTGAAACTGCTGATATTTGATGTTGATGATACACTTGCTGGAAACAAGACAGGCCTGCCTGAAAAATCAAAAGAACTGTTGACAAAGCTTTCTAGATCCCCTTATAATTTCAGGCTGGCTATACTATCAAACTGCTCAAGAAAAAGATTCAATAAGCTGAAGGATATGGTAAAGGCTCTTGATATTTACGTTGAAGAAAAGAACAATAAGCCCGACAAAAAGGGCTATCTCAGCATCATGGAGCATTTCAAAATCAACCCGGATAAGACTGCGATGATAGGAGAGAGGATTGGGACAGATTTATGGGGAGCATATATCTCTGGAATAAGCCATAGGATACTTGTGCTGCCTTTCTCAGAGGTGTTCCCTTCAAAGAAACCTGTTTCCTTGTACAGGATATTGAGAAAATTTGAGTTCTGGCTTTGCCGGCCGGCTAAACAAAGATAAATTTTTATATTTATTATTCTAGAAAAAAGCCCATGAGAATCAAGCCTACCCTAAAAATAATGCATGCCGTAGATATTCTATCGAGATATTATCTCCCTTACAAAGGCAACCTTTATTGGGAAAAGAAGAATGAAGGCGCAAAAAGCAGGAAAAAGATCAAGGAAGCATTAAAGACAATTATCGATGAACTGGACACATTAGAGGCAAAGAGAAAAGCAGTGGACAAAGATATCGGATACAACAATTTTGAATATTACAAAACTATAATAATAAATCTGCACAGGCTCTTTGAAAGTGTGGATTCATTCCATGAGGGTAAGGGATTTATACCTTTGGAAGAGATAGCCTTATTCGGCAAGGGCACTGGAGATACACACATTAAAGTAGGCACGGATGAAAAACCAGCGTATATTGATTATCCGACTAAATTTGTGAATGACATACTCCCCGCACTAAAGTGCGGGGTTTCTAGTGCA
>JAFGSP010000038.1 GCA_016934775.1 Candidatus Woesearchaeota archaeon
ACTAGATACTTCTTTATTCAAAATCTCTAACGGGAATTGGCGCTAGCCCCTTCTTAATGATTCTTACTTAAGGGGGCATAGTATAAAGGCATTATGATCGGCTCCAGACCGCTTGATTCCGGTTCAAGTCCGGATGCCCCCATTAATAAATAAGATGGAGGTAAAAAATGAAAAACATATGTGATACAACATTAGAAGAGATGAGGGGGATACATAAGGAAGCTTCTTTAGAGATACTAACAATAATGAGCATCCCGCTTCCAAGGCCTTTAAAAAGAGAGAATTATCCAGAAATAAAAAACCTAAAACTGGTAAAAGCTATTGTGGATGGGGAAGAGGAAGCTAGATATTTTTTACAAAAACCTCTCAAAGAGACTTATTATAGGTCTATGAGAGAGGATAGGGGAAAAAAACTGAGCAAGCAAGCTACAGTTTTGTATTCATATAATGGAGGAAACTAAGATGAAAAAAGGAGTTTTCGGAAAATACGGCGGCCAGTATGTGCCTGATGAGATGATCAAAATACTGAATGATCTTGACAAGGAATTTGAAAAGGCTGTGAAAGACAAAGAATTCATGGATAGATACTATTTTCTGCTCAAGGACTACACAGGCAGGCCTTCGCCTCTGTATTATGCTGAAAAGCTAAGCAATAAATACGGCTGTAAAATATACCTAAAACGCGAAGACCTGAACCATACAGGGGCGCATAAGATAAACAATACAATCGGACAGGCACTTCTCGCTGAGAGAATGGGAAAAAAGAAGATAATAGCAGAAACAGGAGCAGGTCAGCATGGTGCGGCAACAGCGACTGCAGCTGCCTTATTGGGCATGGAATGTGAGATATTCATGGGTGAAGTTGACGTGCAGAAACAGAAGATGAATGTTTTTCGGATGCAGCTTCTCGGAGCAAAAGTAAATGTAGTAAAGGAAGGACAAAGGACACTCAAAGAAGCTGTTGATGCTGCTTTAAGGTACTATGTGAAAAATCCAGAAGTATTTTATCTTTTAGGAAGCGTTGTAGGCCCTCACCCATATCCCACAATGGTGAGAGAATTCCAAAAAATAATAGGAGAAGAGACAAAGAAGCAGATTCTTGAAAAAGAGAACAGGATGCCGGATTATGTTGTTGCCTGTATAGGTGGCGGCTCAAACGCAATGGGTATATTCTATGAGTTCAGAAATAGTCCTGTAAAGCTTGTCGGAGTTGAGCCTGCAGGGCTTGGTCTTGACACAGGAAAGCATGCAGCTGCTCTCTGCAAAGGATCACCAGGAATAATCCATGGGTTCTGCTGCTATCTTCTCCAGGACGAAAAAGGCAATCCGAAAGAGGTCTACAGTATCGCTTCAGGACTTGATTATCCTGGTGTAGGCCCTGAGCCAAGCCATTATAAGGATGAAGGAACTGCAGAATATGTCACAATAACTGACAAGGAAGCTCTTGACGCATTCAACGTCTGCAGCAGGATGGAAGGAATTATCCCGGCTCTTGAGAGCAGCCATGCACTTGCATATGCATTCAAACTGGCAAAGACTCTTGACAAAGAAAAAATAATTATTGTGAACCTGTCTGGAAGAGGTGACAAGGATGTGGAATTTGTCGCAAAGCTAAATGCATAATTTTTTATTTCATTTTATGCTAACAATAATTATGAGTATAAAAGACAATGTCAAAAACCTGCTGGCTGAACTAGGAACTGCAGAGTTAACAGCAGTCACAAAGATCCGCTCAATAGCTGAAATCAAAGAGGCAATCGAAGCAGGCGCCAAAATAATAGGAGAAAGCAGGGTGCAGGAGGCTGAAGAGAAATATAATGAATTAAAAGACTGCCTAAAAGAAAACAAAGTGGAATTCCACTTCATAGGCCATCTGCAGTCAAATAAAGTTAAGAAGGCTGTTGAGATGCTTGACATGATACAAAGTGTTGATTCAATAGATCTGGCAGAAGAGATTGACAAAAGAGCAAAAGAAGCAAGGAAAGTCCAGAAGATACTTGTACAGGTGAACATAGGCAAAGAGCCTCAGAAATTTGGAGTAGTGCCAGAAAAAACAAGTGAAACAATAGAAAAGCTAAAATCATTGAAAAACATCAACATAAAGGGATTAATGTGCATAGCTCCTTATTTTGAAGATCCTGAAAAGACAAGGCCTTATTTCAGAGAGATGAAAAGAATACAAGACCAGCTCGGCCTGGAGATACTATCAATGGGAATGACTAATGATTATAAGATAGCTATTCAGGAAGGCAGCAATATGGTTAGGATAGGAACAGGTATATTTGGAGAGAGAAAATATTAAATAATTAATCAGATTAGAGAAAAGAGAAGATGGCAAAAATAATCGATCCGTGGGGGAGCACATTGATAGAGGATTATAGTAAACTGATAACGGACTTCCATCTGGAAAATTTTGATGTGAAGCAATTTCCGGGCCCTAACAGGATAATGAGAAGAGGTGTTGTATTTTCAGGCATAGGGCTAAAGGAGATAGGCGAAGCTATCCACAAAAATAAGCCGTTCTATGTGTTATCTGGGATAATGCCATCCGGAACAAAGATCCATTTCGGCAACAAGATGGTCGTTGAGATGATTTCTTATTTCCAGAAACACGGAGGAGAAACCTATATCCTTGTTGCTGACCTTGAGGCTGAAGCCACAAGAGGCATTTCATTAGAAGAAGCAAGAAAAAGGGCTTTGGAATTCCACATCCCTGCCTATGTCGCCCTGGGGCTTGACCCAAAAAAGACGACCTTTTATTTCCAGTCCGACAATATTGAAGTGATGCATGCCGCCTACAAATATTCAAAAAAAGTCACACAGGCCCAGTTCCAGGCATTGTATGGAAATGCAGATCCCGACAGGATATTCGCTGCACTTACGCAGGTCGGAGACATCCTCTACCCGCAATTCAGGAAAAGGATGCCTGGTGTGATACCTGTAGGCCCTGACCAGTGTCCTCATATATTGCTGAGCAGGGATATTGTAAACAGGATGAGGACTGAAAAATTCTTCCCGCCCGCTGCGACATTCCATAAATACACTCCTGCTCTCAACGGAAATTTCAAGATGTCTAAATCAATGCCTGAAAGCATGATTTCGCTGCCTGAGGACCCCAAGGCTGCGTGCAATAAGATCAAAAGAGCTGTCACAGGAGGCCGTGACACTTTAGAAGAGCATAGAAGGCTCGGCGCAATAATTGAGAAGGACATGGTGTTCGAGCTGATGAAGCAGCACCTTGTCGAAGACGATGCTGAACTTGACCACATCTACAAAGAATATAAATCAGGCAGAATGACTTCAGGCGAACTCAAGAACATAGCCTGTGAAAAGATAACTAAGTTCATGAATGACCTGGAAGAAGGTATAAAAAAAGCAAGGAAAGACATAGGAAAGCTGAAGTTTGTGAAACAGTAGTCTATTGATAAACAGGAATTATATTCTCAGGTTGAACATACCATTGATTTACTCCAGAAGTTCTCACTGATTCTGCAACCGCATTTTCAATATATTGTCTAAGTTGGAGTGGAGACGAATTTCTGAGTGTTTCTACCTGTTTTTCATGAAACCGGGCTATATCTTCCAGATTACCCTCTATCTTATAGAAAACCAGATGTTTCATCATCGCAACCTCTTCTAGTTGAAGTGGCTTTCCAAAGACTCCTTTCAGTATGGCTCTTGTTTCTAAACCCATCATGACCCTATCATGTGCTGCAATCCATCTTACTGTCTCAACATTGATTCTGTAATTTCCTACTCTTACTTCATCAGTACCAAGTACTTTTTCCTCTTCAAGGCTCATAATACCTAATTCAGAATGTCTAATATTTAAATATTTGGAAGAATTTACTTCTTCTCCAGCTTCTTAAGCATTTCTATTGAATACACCCTGAAAAAAGCAGAGATTGGCGCTGTGAGTACGCATATGGCATAGATAAACAGAGCCAACACTGCTGTTCCGTAAAGCGAAACCAAAATAACCGCAAGAACAGAACTAAGCAGAGACACAGCTAAGTATATCCCGACACCCAGCAGGATAAACAGGACAAGCACAAGGATCATAGGTATCATCAATAGAAAGATAACTATACCAGAGCCTATGCCTAGTACAAGCCTCATCAGCCAATAAAGGAATATCTCAAGCTTCTTTTTTGAAGCGATCTTAACAAAATATTTCCATGATGAAGAAAATGCATATTTCTTAAAATACATTATAGGCACGATGAAATCATACACAAGGAACCAGAATATGCCGAAAACAAGCGCATAGACTATAAAAGAAGGGACCATGACCATGAGCCATAGAAAATTAAAACTTGCCAGTGAATTAGTGAAAAAATAAAATAGCGCAGGAGACACAACCACCAGAAATATAAAAAAGGAGATCAGCCCTACAACAAATCTAAGCCAGAACAAAGACATTCCTCTTGAATTGTTTTCAACAAAACTTTTTCTCAGTTTCAAATCTTTTTTGACAATACCCTCAATAAACACAAAAGTGAATACGCTTCCGATGTAAGTAAAGAAAAGCCCTATAAGATAAAGGAAAAATACTCCCAAAGAAAGGAACACACCATAATTAGACAAGAACTCCAGAGCGCCCTGGTTGAAAGTGGTCACCATCTCTCTTAATGAAAGGTCTCCAACCTGTTTTTTATATGAACTTGATCCTCCGCCATTGCCGCCCCCGCCTCCCGGCGATCTCCCTCCGAAAAGGTTTGCGATGCCCATCCTAAGCCAATAGCTCAGCCTAATAGGGAAAAAGAGCTCTTTTGTCTTCCTGAAAGAATCACTTATGATATCAATTGCGTATGCCATAGTAATCTAATTACTTCATCGATATAAAAATATTTTCATTACCAGTTAAATTTATATACCCAGAACACTATGTCAGATCAAGAGGTGGTTTCATGAAAAGAAAATTCAAGTTTGCTCCTATTTCAGGCGGGTATATGGCAACTTCATTACTCGGAATGCTCATATCAATCATGTATGTCTACAACCAGTCTCCTGACTGGGGAGCTGCATTTACGTTGATATTCGTAATAATGTTCGTGGCCTCTATTGTTTCAATGACAGTAGCAGAACCAGATGATTTTGTTGAGCTTGAGACAAAGAATAAGAAGAAAAAGAAAAAATAGTCTCCTATTTCAATCAGTTTAAGATGGCAAAGAAAATCTCCTTTTTTCTTGTTTTGTTCATATTAATTCTAACATCAGCCCATGCTGAAGAGCCTACAAAGATATATGGACAAGTCCTGCTAAGGGACACTCCTTTTGAAAAGCTGGAAGTGACTGCCCACTGGATGGACAATACAAGCGTCTATCATGCAACCACTACTGAAACACTAACCAAGAGTGAGGCCAGATCATTAGGTGACTCTTCATTGAGAGGATATTATTTTTTCAATGATGATAAGCTAAGAGCAAAGAAAGGATCCACCATAATCATTACTTTCAAAGGAACCTCACATAAGCTAATCACAACTTCTAACCCTGGCGGCGCTACTGTCAGGGTCACGACAATCTCATTAAGCTATGGGGGATTTGCAACTGAAGCTATCAACATGAGTAAAATATATGAAGAATTGGAAAACCCAGAAGACATGTCTGAAGAAGATCTGGAAGAATTCCTGATAAATACTCAAAACATATCTGTAAAAGAGATAGTACAAGAAGAAGATTCTGCAAATGCTCCTGAAATAATCCCTCATGAAACCCTAAGCGGGATTCCGAATGAAGAGATCAGCATAGAGCCGAGTTCACAGATTAAAGCTGATAATAGTAAGATAAGCAAGTTCTTCAGGGATCTTATCGTAATTATTGTTGTAGTCATAATTGGACTTGCTGTTGTCCTTATGTCATATTATTTCATAAAATACGGAACTACCTATATTGTGGAAACAGTATCTGAAATAACCCTTGATCCTATAGAAGCACAGACAAAAAGATTTCTTAACAAAAAAATCAAGGCTTTGGTGAAGGAAAGCATCTCTATTTCCTTTGAAAAGACCCTAAGAGATGCAATTGAACTAATAGTGAGGGACCGCACAGACACAATAATAGTGCTTAAAGATGATTCCTATCTTGGATTCATAACTGAAAAGAACATTCTCAAGGCTGGGTTAAAAATAGACACTAAGATAAAAGACTGCCCTGATGGAGTAATGTCTAAAAACAACCTATTGATAGAATCAGGCAAGAACATAGGCGAGGCTTATGAGACAATGAGCTCAGTAGGTGAAAGAAAGCTTGGTGTTATTGAAAACAACAAGCTTATTGGGGAAATATCCCTGTTTGACATACAGTCCCAGATGTCCGGGTTTTCAAGATTCTTTGGAGAAAAGACTAAATCAGGACTAACTACTGTCAGGGATATGATGAGCAAAAATGTTGTGCTGCTGGATAAAAACGAGAACATAGAAAAAGCTGAATCTCTCCTTAGGCAGGATAATGTAAATATGATTGTTGTCACTGAAGATTATAAGCCTCTTGGGGTCTTTACTGTTGGAGATTATATTGTCGGGATGTCAAAATACGGAGAACACCTGCAGAAACACAATGTCGGGGTGCTGATGTCTTCTCCTTTTGTCACTGTCAACCCAGACCTGAATATATTCGAAGCAAACGAATTTATGCTGAAAAAAGAATTTAAAAGATATCCTGTCAGCTATGACGGCCCTATCCTTGGGATACTTGACCAGAAAAAATTATGCGCTGAGATGTTTTCATATTTTGAAAATAAAGGCTGATCATAGTCTGAACTTTTCATCAAATTTCTCTTTTGCCTTGTTCTCCTTATAATATATCTCATGAGAAGCTCTTTTCTCAAAAAGAGAGATTGCCATGTTAACCATATCTGTCTGGAACGGCTTAAGCCCTTTGTCTCTCATGATTGTCTCAGCATCTTCGATGCATTCCTTCATCTTCTGGATATTCTCCTTCCTGGCTGTGACTTCCTGCTCTTTTTCTTCCTGCGCTGATAATGTTATTTCTTCCCATGTCGGATAGACAGATTTGTCAGACGTTCTCGGAAATGATTTGCTGAATGCCATGATATCACCCAGAAAAAAGAATAGGCCTATGCTTAAAAAATCTATGTTTCAACAGTTATCATCCTGCCACCAAAAGTCTTGAAGAGATTCTCAGTCACTGTTGCGCCAGGGATAAAAAAGTTATCTATGGCAGGCCCTTCATCCTTACTTACAACATGAATCTGCAGAGGCGAGTATTCTGCTGCTTTTGCTACTGTCTGCGGGACATCGATACCCACATCAGTCCTCATGACCTGGACTGAAAAGATTGCATCGTATTGTTTGTCTCGCCTAGTCAAGTCCTCATTTGCCGGCATATAACTGATATCAAAATCTGAAAAAAGATTTGGAAAAAAATATCTAATTTCCCCCAAATCACATGCTGAGGTAATAGCTCCATTTCCTTCAACAAAGGATAGATAGTAAGGAAGCCCGCATCCGATTTCATATAGTCTCCTGCCATTAATATCTCCAAGTCTGCTGATAAGGTCTGTATGGACCAAAGAATATAATTGTGGTGAAACAAAATTAGGCAATAAGGAAAAATGTGAGGTTAAGGTCTCAAACACATCCAAATATGTTGCAGGTAAATCAGTTGAATCTTCTAAAATGATTCTCCCGTTTTTATAGGAGGTTATTTTATAATCCCCTAAACAATCATCTTTACCTATATCCTCAACATACTCGTATGTTTCACCCAAAGATCTTGATATACAGATAGTGTCCCAGAAGGCCTTAACATAATCCGCACCCACCCCTGTTTTATTTGCTATTTCTGTGGCATCATAACCTAGAAGCCAGTATTGAAAAGACGCATATTTCCATGATATTTCTGTGTCATCTTTGGTTGCAGATAACTGACTTATCAGCCTATCCTCGATCTTTCTTGGGTCAGTAACACATAATTGGATATTCCAGGCAGATTCAACATCCTGGTAGATTGACTGAAACCAAGGATCATTAAATAAACTTGCTACGTCAAGTTTGGAAGGATCATACGAAGGCATTTTGGCCTCATAGGTCTCCTGAAGATAGTTTTTTATATCTGGAAAAAAACGTAGGTCATCAATAAGGCTCATCAAGAGGGATGCTGAGAATTTATTTATAAAGATTTAGAAACTGAAAACTTTCTTCTCTTTAGGAATAGCAACAGGGGCTTCGCCGCCGTGCCAGGTGAATCTCGGCCTTACTCTTATGGGATACATCCTCTCGTTGTTGTCATCCAGGATTACGGCAGCTCCTTTTTCTCTTGGCAGGTCATCAAGAAATTTATCTAGTCCTTTTCTCATATATGACTGCATTAACATTCCAAGTGCCTCTGTGTCAAGCTTTGCAGTTATCCTGTGTGACAAGAGGACATCAGACTGTGTCATAACATCTGTATGTATCTTCCCAGGCTGCTGGGTAGCCAAAATCAATGATATGCCAGGCTGCCTGCCTTCCCTCAATATTGTAACCAATGGATCTGTAGCAGCTGTCTTTCCTTTGACAGGCATGAACTCATGGGCTTCATCTATTATGAGCCATACCATAGGATATTCCATCTTTTTTTCTTCATCTTCTGCAAAATAATGCGTGGTCTGGTGAACATCCTGGAATTCTTCGTCTCTTCTTGAAACCATCCTGTGAGTAAAAAGCTTTTTTGAAACCAGGCCGATAACAAGCGCCTTGATATCCCAGCCGCCCGGCATTGTAGCATATATGCTGACATCAAGCACAGATACCTGGCCGCCTTTCACCAGGTCATCCAAAGGAGTGCCATCTTTATCGAACAGGCCCCATGCTTCAGCATTCCTGAAAAGATTAATAGCAAAGTCTTTTGACCGTTGGGATGCGCTCTCATCCTTTTCCATTGCCTGGATAATGTCCTGGAGAGAAAATCCTCCTCCTGCCTCTTTCAATCTGGTTATTGTCTTCTCAACCAGCACACCTTCTTCTGAATGCCTGTCTAGTCCCAGAGTCAGCACCCAGTCCTCAATGTCAAGCTCATCCGGCCTGATGGAAAATGGGAAATCTGTCGGTATGCCTTTTTCCTTGAAGGAATCAAAATAACCTTTTGGTGTGAAAATCGTGACATCAAGTGCCTTTGGCTTTATGTCCCACATCTGCAGCAGATCCCTTTCCTTATGATTCGGGTATTTCATTGTCCAGTATATCCCCATAGTGTCCAGGATGACTACAGCAATATTCTGTTTTATTTCAGGATCAAGGTCAGATATGCCTTCTGCTATGACTCCCATGGTGTAGGAATTATGGACAATTATATCATTTGCAATAAAATTATGTATATCGGGCACTGTGATATCAAAAACTTCATACACTCCTTCCATTCTTTCAATTTTCACAATCTCATCCCAGTATATATCTGACTCGGCAATAAGTTTTATGTCTTCTCTTTCATCAATTACTGAAATCTGAGCCATTTTTTCTCGTGAAGGAGAATACCTAATGCTCTCTCTGTATGCTTTTGGATGCTTATAGCCTGCACTTTTTCCTATCTCTGACCATGATTTAGGCCTGTAAATATCCCATATCTCTTTTGGAATGGTATCTACATTAGGATTTCTTTTGACAGGCACTTCTTTTAATGCAAGAGCAAGTCTATTTTCCTTTTTTCCATAAAAACCAATTTCCTGTAAGAATTTGTGCAGATGTGCAGTACTTACTTCCAGCTCATAAGCCACTCTTTTGTTTGTCTTCTTTGCTCTTATTATTGAAAGAATTCCAAATTTCAGAAGAAGACTTGACACGTCATTTATTAGTTTTTCAGAAGATGAACCATATGATACTCTCCACGTGTGTTTATTAATATCATAATAGATTGTGCCATCACAACTGAACAATCTATTCAGGAACAGGGCAATATTTGATTTAGTGGAACCAAATATAATATCAGGAATAAATTTAGTTTCAGATCTACTGCCATAAATACCAAGTTTTTTCAAGTATTCTTTTAGTG
>JAFGSP010000039.1 GCA_016934775.1 Candidatus Woesearchaeota archaeon
ATTGGTCTGATAGTGGTAGTTGCATTGATTCTGTATCTCAGGTTGAGAGATAGTCCTAAGAACAACCTTCGTAGAGCAAGGAAACATCATCAGATAGGGGAGAAGCTTTACAGTGAGGAGAATCATGAGGAAGCAAAGCTTCATTATGAGATTGCCAAAGAATACAGGGAAAAGGCGCTTAAGGGTGAAAATTGATGGAATGGTATGAAGAACTTGATTTTGATGAAGATCCTTTTTCTGCAGATCCAAGAGAAAATCATGAAAAGCTTGTGAATGTGCAGGAGTTGCTGGAGGAGATATTCTACAGGATAGATTCTGGAAGTATGCTTGTCGTGGAAGGACCAGAAGGGAGCGGCAAGACAACCTCTCTGATGATGGCTGCCAGGAAATTCGGCGGAAAAAAGAACGTGGCTTATGTGGACTGCAAGGTTCTTGACACAAAGCTGAATATAACCAGGGTTTTGCAGGATAGGTATGGAGTTTTCGGCAGGCTTTTCAACAAGAAGCCAAAGAACATGATTGTGCTGATGGATAATGTGGATTATCTGACAAGGCAGAACACAGAACGCCTTAAATATTATTTTGACCAGAATTACATCAAATCAATAATTTTCACTACAAAAAGCTTCAGGAGAGCAAAATTCTCAGACAGCCTGAGGGACAGGATAGGAAAGAGGGTCGTTAAAATACCTGAATTTGAAGAGGAAGACGCAATCGAGATGATCCGTAACAGGATCGGAGAAACCGAGCTTTTCAATGATGAGCTGATTAAAAAGATTTTTAAACTTTCCAAAGGTTCACCAAAGACTATACTAAAAAACTGCGCAAAAGTCACCCGGGAGGCAGTTTCCAAGGGAAGAAACAGGGTGCAGATGATTGATTTAAAAATATTGAGTGAGCAATAAAATGACACAAATATGGTATAAGAAACTTGGATTCTATTCAAATCCGTTCAGTATAAAGCCCGCGGCCTTCCAGGACGATATCATTGCTTATGATATGTCACATATCTATAATAAGATTGATAATGCAGAGATGCTCTTGATTGAGGGAGAATACGGCACAGGGAAAACAACTATCCTGAAGAACATCATAAACAGGTTTAAAGGAAAAAACAAGATAATCTATTATAGTTTCAATGAGGCAAAGGAATTCCAGCCGCATCTCCTTATCAGGGGTGCGAATTCTTTCATTAGAAAAGTATCAGGTCTTCAGGTTAAGAATATAGTCATGCTGCTTGATGAAGTGCAGTCAATGAGCAGTTCAGATGCGAAAGAGCTTCTTCCTTATTATAAAGAAGGAGTTGTCAAATCAGTTGTTTTTGTGACACATGATTACGACCTTGTCAGACTGCCCAAGGAATATGAGACATTCCTCAACGGAAATGTCATAAAGACTGTAGACCTTTCAAGGGAAGAGGCAATAGGCCTTGTCAGGTCAAGGATAGGAGATCTTGAGTTCCTTCCGGATAAGATTATTCATAAATTATTCTTATTGTCTAATAAGAACCCGAGAAGATTGCTGGCATACTGCGAGGATGTACTTAGGTATGCAGTTGAGCTTGGCTACGATACGGTTTCAGAGTATCATGTTGAAGAGGTTCTTGAAGAAGTGATCCAGGAACAGAAGAAAAAGGAATCAAAGAAGAAACAAAAAGCCAAAGAAGCAAAAAAGGATCAGCCTGTCTCTCAGGAAAAAGAAAAGAAAAAATCTGCAAAAAAAGAAGAAAAAGAAGAAGAGCCGATCAAGATAGAGATAATAGACATATCTGACAGGCCTGAGAATCCTGCTGCGCAGCCAAAGCAGCCAGTGGTTAAAGAGGCTAATGGTTCTTCAAAAGAAAGGAAGTATAAGATCAATAAGCTGGTTGAGAATGCGAGGCATGATTCTCTCGGGACAATAGCTGAAAAAGAGCCTGAGATGGTCGGCCAGAAGACTGAATCAGATGATGATGTCCCTGAATATAAGGTTTATTTTCTAGATACTTAATCGTAAATTTTATATAATCATCTCTAAAATAAAATGAAAGAGGTGATTAAATGAAAAAAATCTATATTGCTTTTTTAGTGTCATTAGTTCTGCTGCTTAGCTCATGCAGGAATATTGACCCGGTTGCCCTGCTGAAGGCCAATTCACAGGTGCAGGCATTTCTTGAGCAGTATCCTAATGCAGACATTACTATGGTCAAGATGAATGCCGATCAAGTGGAGGCAGATAATGAATTTGCAGAGACAATCTGCGGTGTTGAGCTCCAGCTGGTTCCGCATTACAAGGTCAAGATGGTCGACCCTGATTCTGATTTGGAGGTATATGCTTATATTGAGCTGGAGTCGCAGGAAGTGGTATGTGTAAGGAAGATCGGAAAAGAAGAGGCAAAGGTAGCTAAGGAAAAAGAAGTTGTGAAAGTAGAAGAACAGAAAAAAGAAGAGTACAAAAAAGAGGAGCAGAAAAAAGAGGAATATAAAGAGGAAGAGAAACAAGAATACGAGAAAGAGCAGAAAGAATATGAGCACTGCGATATCGACATCCAGCTTGATTATGAGCTTCTCGATGGAAACAAGATAATGCTGAAATGGACTCCTTATGACTGTGAGGATTTCGAGGCTTATAAGGTCGTCTGGTCAAACAGCGTCGAAAACCCAAAATACCCTGACCAGGGCTATGTTGAGGGCATCTCAGGTTATGAAAAGACAGTGGCAGAGCCTAAGCTTAAGTCAGGAGTGAATTATTTTGCCATCACTGTGCTGACAAAAGGCGGCAATGTCTATAGCAACACTGTAAAGGTCGAATATGAAGGACAGGAAGCGAATTGTGAAGGTTATGATCCTGTTCTGGAGAGCAGCTTTGAGGGCGGCAACCCTGTGCTTGAATGGACACCTTATGAGTGCGATGACCTGAGCTACTACAAGGTTGTTTGGTCGCAGACAAACAGTGATCCTATGTATCCTGATGACGGTTACATTAGTGTCATCTCAGACTACAGCAATACCAAGATGAAAGTGCCAGCTGAGAAGTACAAAGAAGGCACAAACTACTACAGGATATCAGTCATCCTTGACGGCTTCTATGACGGGAATGATGACCTTAGGCTGAATACAAATGTTGTGACTCTCGTGAAGAACGGGACAGCTACATAATTTATTTTTTATTTTTTGTTGAATTCTTTTTATCCTTACTGAACAATTGTTCAGCGGGGCAGCCAATCTTTCTTTGTTTGCAGAATTTACAGGCCAGAGTGCCCCTGACAAAACCGTTTCCTGCTGAAGTGAAAATCACTATAATCATGATTGATCCCAGGACCTGCCAATTGAACTTCAATATCAATATAACTATCCCTGCAACCAGGGGAATAATTGATACCAGGAAATCAGGGAGCATGTCTTTCCAAGTCATATTATTTTTAAGGAATGAGTTAGAGTTTCCTCTTTTGAAAAGCAATGAACTTATCTTCCCTTTTCCGAAGGCACAGAACTTCCCGTAATAATAGCAATTAACACAATGTCCTTTTATCAGGTGGAGTTCTAGCCATAGAACATAAAGCAGATAGACTGTTAACCAGACAATACCTAAGTGATAGATGATAAATGCGCCTGCAAAATAAATCAGGAGAGAGACAATATTGGAAATAATGATTGTCCTGCAGGGATAGTTTTCATATTCTGGAGTCTTTCCCATTTTTACTTTACACAGCTTCCGCATTCTGCTTTCTTATCAACCAATTTCAGTAATCTTACAATTTCCTTTTCATCAATCTCTTTAGCTTCTTTGAATTTTAAATGCCTCATCAGTTTCCTGGCTCCTTTAAAAATATCTTTATCTTCTTTTGACAATCCCTTAACAGAGAACCCCAGGTTCACGCTGTCTTTCAGGCCGACAATGTAATATTTTCCATACCAGGGGACTCCCATCTTCATTTTTTCATCAATCTTGGGGAATGTTTTAAGGATAATCTTCCTTAATCTTTTGCAAATCTCTTTCTGTGGAGATTTCTGTTTTTCTATATATTCATCAACCTGTTTATCCATTTTTATTTCTCCATTGCCTTTGCTTTAAGATTTTTTGGCATCAACTCTATTGCATACCTTAATGCTGTCCGCGGCATTTCTTTTTTATTCTTCATTACATAATCAAAAACTTCTTTTGTCTTTGTCCTGCTTTCTTCTTTCAGAAGCCAGCCATAGCCCTTCTGGACCATATCGTCTTTGTCCTTTAACAATATGTCGCTTATCTCAAAAGCCTCTTTCAGGAAATCTCCCTTTTTTGCAGGGACTATCAATGAAACAGCAGCTGCTCTTCTCATCCATCTGCTGCTGCTTTTTGCCCATCTTTTCAGTTCAGATATCCTGGCAGGATACTTGCTCATAAAATCCCCGACAGTATGGTTGCAAAAGCCGTCGCATTTTGCCCAGTTATCGATATATTTTTTGATCCATCCTTCGAATGTCTTAAGGTCTTCTTCTATCACAAAAGATTTGAAATTCGCCCCCCAGAAACTAACAATAAACGCTTCTTCAGTATAATTAGACTGGTATAGCTTTTCGCATAACTCGAATATCTCTCTCTTGTCAAGCTTTTTGACGTCTGGCCAGTATTTTTTAGCGATTTTTCCGACAGTGCCTGTCTTTACTCCATAGCACTTGACATTTTCTTTAAAGAATCTCTGAAAGCTTACCTTTGTCTTTTCATCAACACTTGCAGTTAATTCTTTTCTTATGCTTTCTATTATTCTGTTCATTTTTCTCTGTGTTGATCAATATGCACTATATAATTTTTTGCAATGGACTCTTCGGGTAATCTCGCTATTCGCTCGAATACCCACGACTCCATTTACTTCGTTTATGGACTCGTCGGGAATTGAACCC
>JAFGSP010000040.1 GCA_016934775.1 Candidatus Woesearchaeota archaeon
CTTCAAGAAGGAGGGTAACATTATCAGGAACCTTGTTATCAGAATAAATGATTACTGGGAATCACTTGAGTTACTGGCAATATCCGATGTCCTTATCCAGGGATGCGGCTCCAGCACAGTGTATGAAAGCTTTGCTGGCATGGCTCCAAGCGTTGCCCTTCCCTTGCATAGGCCCGGACATGAGCAGCTGATAAAAGCAGTCGGCCTGAAGCAATGCGGCGCAGGCGAAGTCCTCCTGACTGAAGCTATGCACTCAGATGGTAATGTAATAGGTGAGCTGAAAAGAGTAGGACTCAGCCTGGAACAGCTCACCACAGGCTCTCTGGAGCAGAATCTTAGGAAGATTGTAGAGAACAGGGACAGGTATCTGTCTGCGCTTCAGGGTCTGCAGAGCCATTTCGGATCAAAGGAGCAGATCGGCAAGAGTGTATTGCTTATGTCACAGGGAGCATCTGCCCAGGAAATAATTAAAGAAGCTGGCCTAGAAGGCCTGTGCTGATGCTGAAAATGGAAAAAAGATATGATATTGCTTTTTTGTTTGATGTTGACGGTTTGATAGCAGAGACACCACATGAGGAAGCATGGAAAGCGGCAGCTGTATCCTGGGGCATCATTCAGGATGATTTTGATTTTACGCCTTTCTATGCAGCCCATGTTGCAGGCGAACCAGGCATCACTGGAGCTATGAATATACTTGAGCTATTGCACGGGGATGGCGAGCTTCCTTATTTCCAGAGAAAAAGGATTGAATATGTTGCGGATAAGGATGCAGTGGCAGCTAATTTCAGGGATCCTGTAAAAAAGGAATTCATTGATGATTTTGTCGCCGGCGGGCAATTCAGGATTTTTGAAGATACAGCCTCTGTGATCTTTGGCCTTAAAAAGCTTGGCTATTCCCTAGGGGTTGTCTCAGGGTCTGAATATGCGGGAAAAATACTCTCTAATATTGAACCATATCCTCTTGCACGCAGTCTCGGGCATGATCCGGAAGAGCTAGGAATCAAAGAAGGTTCACAGTTCATTGATCTGTTTGATGCAGAGGCTCTTGGTGCAATAAGCTATTGGCCCGGGAAGACTGTGGAAAAGATTAATCATTATGCCATGGCTTACGGAAAGCTTCTTGGCGCGATAGGTTCAGATTCAGAAAATATACCCAGGATTGTTGTTTTCGAGGATGCTCCAAAAGGCATAGCTGCCGTGAAGAAACTTGGGTTTTATGCAGTAGGCATATCACGCATCTCCACATCAGGAGTGTGCCTTGCTACAGAAGATGACCTATATGCAGCAGGAGCTGACATTGCCTATAATGAGGAAGCTTTCAGCAGGGCAAGCGCTGAGGATATAGTGTCAGGACTGGAAAGGCTGGCTTAAGGAGAATTATGAAAAAACAAGAATAAGATAAAAAAATTTATTAATTACAACCCAGCGTCTTCTTTGAGTTCTTCTGCCTTATCAGTTGCTTCCCACGTGAAGTCGGGGTCTTCTCTTCCGAAGTGGCCGTAAGCAGCTGTCTTCAGATAGATCGGCCTCAGAAGCCTGAGCTTCTCGATTATCTTAGCAGGCCTGAAATCAAAGTGCTTTCTTACAAGCTCTTCAATCTTTTTCTCAGGTATCTTCTGTGTGCCGAAGGTTTCAACAAGAATAGAAACCGGCTGCGCAACTCCGATGCAGTATGCTACCTGGATCTCGCATACATCTGCCAGTCCTGCAGCAACTATGTTCTTTGCTACATATCTTGCAAAATATGCTCCTGACCTGTCCACCTTGGATGGGTCTTTTGATGAGAAGCATCCACCGCCGTGCCTTCCCACTCCGCCGTATGTGTCTACAATGATCTTTCTTCCTGTGCATCCTTTGTCTGCAACAGGGCCTCCCATGACGAACTTTCCTGTTCCGTTTACATGGATCACTGTTTTTTCGTCAAGCCAGTCTCCGCATACAGGCTTTATCACGTGTTTTATGACATCTTTCTTAATCTGCTCCTGCGAAACATCAGGGTCATGCTGAGCAGCGATGACAACTGTGTGAACTCTTTCTGGCTCTCCGTCTTTATACTGGATAGTCGCCTGTGATTTTCCATCAGGCCTAAGATATCCAAGGGTCTTGGTCTTCCTCACTTCAGCCAGCCTGTACGCCAGCTTATGGGCAAGCATTATAGGGAGGGGCATCAGCTCTTCTGTCTCATTTGTGGCAAACCCGAACATCATGCCCTGGTCGCCTGCTCCCTGCTCTTTATGGTCTTTTTCATCAACACCCTGGGCAATGTCAGGGCTCTGCTTTGATATGTTGACCCAGACGCCTATTGAATCTGCGTCAAAGCCGTATTCCGGCTTGCTATACCCGATTTTCCTTACAACATCTCTTACAACTTCCTGGATCTCGATATAAGTAGATGTTGTTATCTCTCCGCCGACCATGATGCTTCCAGTCTTTGTCAGGCATTCAGCAGCAACCCTTGCACCTGGATCATCCTTGATGATTGCATCGACAATAGCATCGCTGACCTGGTCGCAGATCTTGTCCGGATGGCCTTCGGTAACACTTTCAGAAGTAAATAAAAAATCTCCTTTTCTTCCGATCATTCATATCCCTCCAATTTATTGATACTCTTTCTGAACCAAAAATGGTTTATAAAGCTTGCTGTCTTATTTATTCTGATAAGAATATTTAGTTATTCTTGAATAGATAAGGTTCATATTTTATTATTCCAATATTCTCCTGGGAATATTTTCGAAAGAGTTAAAAACAACCTTTTTTTCTTAGTTGCCATGGATGAACTTGGCGAATTAAAAAAGCTCAGGAAAAAATTAGGGTTGACGCAGGGAGAATTAGCCAGGAGGGCAAATGTTTCTCAGTCACTTGTCGCAAAGATTGAATCTGGGAAGATAGACCCCAGCTATACTAATGCAAAAAAGATTTTTGAGACGCTTTCTCTGCTCAACAAAAAAAATGAGCTCAGCGCCAGTGACATAATGTATAAAAAGATAATCTTTGTAAGCAGCAGAGAAACCCTGAAGCAGGCAATCCTGACCATGAGAAAAAATAACATATCCCAGATGCCTGTGCTCGATGACAGCAAGGTCGTCGGCTATATCTCAGAATCAGTTTTATTAGACAAGCTTCTTGAGGGAGATACACAAACAATAATAGGAGATGTCATGGAGACAAGCCCGCCTATACTGCCTCCCGCCACTTCACAGGGCATAGTCGCCAATTTGCTGAAACATTTTCCATTTGTATTGATAGAAGATAAGGGTAGATTAGTAGGGATAATAACTAAGGCGGATCTGTTGAAGGTTGCTTATAAGTGATTAAGTACAGGTTCTTTGTACATCGTCACTTGATGATTACCATAATGATTAGCAATAGTATAGTCATTGTCCATATTATTCACAGAATATTCAGAGCGTAGATAGAAGAAATTCATGACTGTCCAGATATCATGCTTTTTGTTTTTCTGTGTTAAATAATCTATAAGCGTGAGCCTTACTTTCTCATCAATATCAAACTCTATGATTTCTTTTTTTATGTTTTCTTTAGATAGTCCATGAATTCCAGTAGATTCCTCAGGATGAATAATATAATCTGATAATAGGCAATCAAGTCTAGCGTTCAGTTCCTGCCTCTTTTCATATTCCAGCTGCACAACCAAAGGTTGATTTTCAATATCTAGTCCCATAGATGTATTTCCATCATTAATATCAAAACCTAATGAAGTGTGTCCTCTATAGAACCCATTTACAGGTTTAGAATTCGCTTCATGACCTTCTATCAATCGATAAGAGTAATCTGATTCTATCACAAAAACATCCCTGTTCCTTAATATGTCTTCAGCATGTTTTGTCATGTGATTGACTATGCGTGCTAAGGAGCCAGAAGAAATAGGAGATTTCTGAGGGATAGAAAATTGAAGTTGGCAAACAAGTTTTCTGGCTCTTGTTTCAGATACACCATATTCTCTGAATAAATTATAAGCTTCTTCACCAATACCTGAGGATATAGCAGAATAATCTCTCTGAAAATAAGAACCAATTGCCATCGCGGTCTGATACAGGAATATTGCAGGTCTTTGTATCAGATTAACTATCCAGGGAGATTCATCAAGTGCAGCCCTTACCCTATTAAGTTTAATCTCTCCGATCATCCCGACAAGAAATCTTGATTCATTTAATAATCTTATGCCAGATTCCCTATTTTACTAAAATACATGACCTCATCTGAGACAACAAAAACTTCAAACTCTTTTAGGTCCTGCTTCAGGAAAGGACTTAATAATCTCTGGCTGAGCACATCCGAGCCTTCTGTCAGTAAATTAAAGGAAGGCTGCACAATGAGCAGTTTATCCTTGTACCTGCCTTTGAGGAAGCACTTGTATCTCTCAAGCCTGCCGTGGTCTCTCAGGCCGATAGCAGGATGCGCATGGCCTATTATAACAATCCTGGCCTTATCATACTCCTTGTTCTCCGGAATCTCGTGACCATGACATAGATAAATGTTTCCGATATTATAATAATCTCTTATCTCAATCTCTTTCTTCTCTGCAATTGGGCCGAGGATTGTGTCGTGATTCCCTCTTATCAATATCACCTTTGCTCTTGATGCAAGGAAATCAATCATCTTCAGGGTATGTCTCCACTCTGTCTTGCTTATAGTGCCGAACTCGTGCTTGATATCACCATTGATTATGATTGTTTCAGGCTTTGCCTTATCAAGTATCTTTTCCAGTCTTTTAATCTGCAAATTATACTGCTGCCTCGGTATCAGGATGCCCTGCTTATTGAGAGATTCTTCGTATCCTATCTGGGTATCAGAAATAACCAGGATTTTCTTTTCTATCAATAAAGCCAGGTCTATTATCTCTATGCCTTTTTCAATCTGCATAAAAGAAAAAAGTAGAATCCTATTTATAAAAATGAGGTTTATAATCTATGAATTGACAGGAAGTCAGCTTGCTGACTGTAAGACATATTTTTCCCCACAAGAACTCCCTCCCTTAGTAGGGGAGTTCTAGGGGAAAAATATACTCTATGAAAGAGTGTTGACACACTCTTTAGATTTCTGGATCAACTCCAAGGCCATAAAAAACTTTTTATACCCTGCTTACTAAAACACAGGCATGGATATTAAGAAAATTCTCAGAGAATCTCTTTTCCTTCTTCTTATCCTGCTTGCTGTTCTGGAAATTACAGGGCTTGTTCCGGGTGAAATAAATCTCCTGAAGAAATTTTTATCATGGGCGCTTGTCGGGTATCTTCTGTATTATCTTAGTTTTACGAGGATCCTGTTCAACAAAAAAGACAGGCTGATAGATGTACTTCTGCTTGTCTCCCTGTATGCGTTTGCGTTTAAGGATATCTCCCATTCAATTGTCAATGAATCATTCACTTATTTCGGATTCATAAAGTCTTTTTTCTATAAATACAATGTCCTGAATGAGATAATGTTCTATGCAGGATCTGTTTTTATTTTTCTGATTGCAGTCTATTCCGGATTCAGGCTTGATTATCTGGAGAATTCGATTCTCGGACTTATCAGAGGAAGGAGCAAACAGAGATCCCTTAAAGATAACATAATTGATTCCGGCATCATCTATCTTATATTCCTGTTCCTGTCATATTTTATTTTTATTGTTGTCATGGAGTGGCTTTCTGTTGCTATAGATTCCCTGGTGATAGTGGGTGCTATTGTCTATTACTTTATTGTGTACTTTGTGATCAGGAAGCCGAAGCAGCATGAATCTTTCATAGATGCTGTCATTAAAACAGGAGATGAATTCATAACAATGTTCCTGGAACTCTTTCATGATAAGAAGACAATCTTTTTCGGCATTTCTGGCCTTATAGTTATGCACGCAATAATCGATATAGGAAATTTCATTTCTCCTTATCTGCTTAATCTCAAAGAATCTTTTTATTTGACTGCGCTGCTTGAGGAAAGCCATATGACTCTTTATGAACTGATTATGAGTGATCTGAGCCTATCTGCAAGTGTCATCGGCAAGGCAAGTGTTGTATTTGCTTATGTCCAGAACTGTGTTGCTATTATACTTCTTCTCATTATACCTTTTTATATATGGTACAGGATTTTCAAGAAAAAACCAGTCATATTCAGGAAATTTGATATTGCCTTGTTTTTTTCAAGCATGGTTGTGTTTTTGTTCATGCCTGTTTTCAGGATAAGCGCACTGAAAGACCAGGTGATAACAGGTGTTGATATCACTACTCAGACCCTTCCAAATCTTCAATATGCCCCGATGATAGCGCTGGCTTCATTGCTATGGTTTTTGATAATCTTTCTTTTTTCCATGTCAGAGAAGATCAAGATAAGGCTGGAAGAGGTTATAATACTGTCGGCGATTGTCTTCCTGGTGATGTACATCTATTATTTTTTTAATTCCACGCTGTTTTATTATCTTGATACAATAAAATTCCTTTTCTTTGAGTCAAAATTTGTACTTATGATGTATCTGGCGCTCTATCTTTGCATAATCACACTGTTCTATGTTTCAGGTATCATAATCTATATCTTTGAAGTCCTTAGCTCTGAGCATGTCTCTTTCCAGGAGCTTAAGAGAAGTACAAAGAGCAGGATAGTGCTTGTGTGGAGCCTTTTCCTGGTTATCTGTTTTATTATCCTGATTAATCTTAACAGGGCTTTTGAACTGATAACCCTGATGATCAGCTCAATGTTATTGTCTTTTGTGTTGTTCAGGTATGAAAAAAAACTGGCAAAGCATATATTGACAGTGAACCTTGTTCTGGATGCTTTTCTTATTATAGTGCTGATTGCCCAGAACATAAGGATTAGGGGTTCAATCCTTGACCTGGCAAGCAGGGCGATACTGACCTTGATAGTGATTCCTGCAGCCATCTATTTCAGGCCGGACATCAGGGTCCATAAATTAAGAATGTTCATTGCAATTGCCCTGGCAGGATTATTCGGTGGTTGGTTCCACCTGATAAATGAGCCCCTGGCCAGCCTTATCTCAAGCAGTGTCTTGTATATAGCCCTGCTCAGCCTGCTCATCGGCCTCACTGAAGAACTCATATTCAGGCTGTTCTTCCTTAAATCTGCAATGGAAATCTATTCACCGACTACAGCAGTTGTTGTGCAGGCTGTATTCTTCGGGATGATTCATCTCTTGTCCCTAAAAGCATATTGGCTCTATTTTGGCCCTGTGCTATTTTTTGTATGGCACTTTTCATTGATGATATACGGCCTGGTTATGGGGATATTATCTGTCAAAGAAAACAGGATCAATCCTGTGTATGCTATCACATGCCATGCACTGACTGTTTTTATTCTTACGATGCTGGGATAGAAGATGGAAGGATAACTACAATTGAAAAAAATAGTCGTCTTAAGGTTGATGTTGTGGAATTGTTCTTTCCAGAATAAATTCGACTCTTTCACTGATTGACATAGCTGGGACAGAAATTACATCATAACCCAATTGCTTATACGAAAGGGGTAAAAGATAATATAATCTATCAATTGTTTCCTGGTCTTCAACTCTGGCATAATCCTGTTCATATGGCAATGGTTCAAGCATAAAGA
>JAFGSP010000041.1 GCA_016934775.1 Candidatus Woesearchaeota archaeon
AATTAATGTTGATTTGTCTTCAGATTCATTAATCTGTCCGAGAGTAGGTGTTGCAGCAAGCAGTATAATCAATAAGACCAGAAGAACATGTTTTACTTTTGTCATATTTTAGGAAAACAAGAATTAAATTAAAAATATTTCTGAATTGGTTTGTGTTTTTTCAACTAAGCAACAAAATAAAATACAGCAGCAACCACAGCTGTAATTACCAGAGAAGTAAAAGGTCCGATCATTCCAAGAAAGAATCCGATGCCGCACAATCTGTTATTGGTCTCTCTTGTCCTGAGTCCGATAACTATGGCAATCACTGCGAATACCACACCAATAAGAGGTATGAAGGATAAGAAACCAGAAATTAAGGCGATAATACCTAAATTTGTTTCTTTTAGTTCCATTTTTACCTATCCAAGACAAGGCATTCTGAGAGCTGGTCATGCAGGGCCTGCTTCCTGTCATCCCAGATTATCATGAGATGTCCGATGCCCAGTATTAGGTTGGATAATATCTTGCAGAGGTTCCGCACCAGGGCTTGGTTGAAAGAGATCGGCCTGCCTCTTGTATCAGTAACCTTGATCTTCATGATTATCTTCCCAATGCTTCCCTGGTATTTTGAAGACTCCATCCCCACATGGTACATGATAACAGCTACAAAAGAAATGAGCTGGGTAGCTAGTCGGATCTCAAACTCATTCATGGAAATTCCCATGAAACTCCCTAATATGCAGATAGGAATCCACAAGATGAGCAAAGAAATTGTAATTATTACAGAATCAATAATATAGGCAATCAGCCTTAGTATGAAACCTGCGTATTTCATCTGACACCACCTATCAGGGCTAGGTAAAGTTCAGGAAAAACCAGGCTAAGAAGAAATAGCGCATAAAGGAGGTCGAACCATAGTCTCCGGAGCATGTTTGAGGCGAATATTATGAATGTAAAAGGATAACCTAGGTAGGCAAATAAGTTACCATTCTTCACTTGTATTTTAGTATCTTTCCAAAGGTTTTTCCCGTCAGAATCGCTTGGAAAAGAGTGCATTGCAGCAGATATTCCAATCCAGACAAATAACAGGTTCACAAAAGGTCCGAATCGCGTAAATCTTGCAAGCAGGTAAGATGCAAGAGAAGCTATGGTTCCTAAAATAGAGGGGCCTGCAGTAATCAAGAAAGATTGGGTATAGTTCTTTACTTTTTCATGTATCACATAGCCTGAAAAATCCACAGTGCTGAAATAACACACTTCTTTGACCTTCAGGCCAGTCAGCCTGCAGAACACAGCATGCCCCAATTCGTGGAAAATAACACCAGGGAATGTCACAAGAGCGATTGCCTGGCCGGGGATGAACATAGAAATATCCTTTGTATTATAATATAAAAATTTTTCTTATTAGTTATTTTATCACTTTTTTATGTCCTTATTCTTAACCCTTTCCTAACATTTTCACGACCATAAAACAAGAACCAGGAGCACCAAGCTTATAGAATATTCTACTGGTTAAAATATGTTACTATTATAGAATGGGAAGGTTTAAATATTTCAAAAACCATACTATTTTCCATAGTGAGAGAGGATACGCATACAATAGACACAAGGGTAAGCCTTATCCATGATGAACTTTTCCGCCGCCTTCTTATTCAGGATTATGTTAGAGTCCGGACACAGCCACTTGCGGTAGATGATCTCACAAAAAACCATCTGAATATCCAGACAATGATGGGACACCTTTCTACGGAAGATATTAACAATATAGAAAACAACGGATACCCAAGGACAAATTATAGACCTTATAAAAATGTGTCACCTTTTGATGTTGCACAGGTGCTATATGAAGAAAAACTGTTCCCTTCACCTGAGGAGATATTTGCCCAGGGCCAGAATATGATAAGGCAATACAAGGAGCTTCTACACTATTCTTTGAACGAAAGAAAAAGGCCTGATGTTGTTTATATGACAGATGTGGCTCATCAGTATACTGATGAAAAGCCGCCATTGTTTGGAATTGATTTCCTTAAGGGAAAATCCATTACAAATATGGATGCGTTTTGGAAAGGCACACTTCTTGGGCTTATTATGGATGACCCTTACTACAGGGCCCTTTCAGGATTAGATCTGGGTCTTGGATTATGTATCCCGATCAACAGGGACCACATGATTACCCCTAAAAAATACAGCCTTGATTTTATTCCTGACTTCCTAAAAAAAATAGGGCTGAAAAAACTCTGGCCATTTGATAAATGTAAGCTGTCCAACCTGGATTTCAGATCAAGGCTAGATCCTCATATGCCTCTGACTGAACTGGTTGAGAGATTTCATTCAGATATAATGCCCTTACTGATAAAATCAGGATTGGTTCCGGAACCTGGGGAATATCAGCAAGGTGAATCAATTGTCCCTGGTTATATAAGGATTGCCCGTGGCCCTGGAACATCTGATTGGAAGGCAATAAACCTAGCATATACACTTTGGGGGCCTGACGCTGCCCTGGGTGTGCTTCTTGCTGATGTTATGGATACAATTGAGAAGACATCTCTATATATGTCAATTTCAAAGAAAGAAGGGATTTTCAGCGGTAGCCAGGATGAGGGACTGCTTAGAGAGTTGATGGATTATAAAGAGATTAAGAGATTGATGAAACGAATGAATAACCTGAATTTTCTCACACCTCTTTTTGAACTGATTCGTGAGGACCCTGCTGCAAGACATCCGGAAGCAAGCGTCTCAGTTAGATATTTTACAAGAATATATTCAATTGTGAGAAAAAACGGAAAACATGCTGTCTTAGATGATACCACCACTGTATATGAGGAGATATGGAGATTCATGGGAGATTTCAAGGACCAATACTGGAACGGCAAGGTCCGTCCAGATCTTGTCGATTTCAACATAGGGTATGAATGCACAGGCTCAAGATGGTATTATGATAGGTATATGAAATTAGTAAGGGCACTTGAGCAGAATAGGGAATTTCCCTACCATAACAAAATGTGGGCGCTTGCCTCCTGAACAATAAAAATGTCAAATAAAAAAGCTTTGAATCTGTACTTCTACAAAAAGAAGATAAAAAAAGGATTTTTGGTTCTTGAAAGCGGAAGAGATAAATGGGGAAGGCCAATAACATCAGATATCTCAATTGAAAAAGACGGAAATGTAATGACTTTTGTTTTATATGAAGTAGGATGCAGGATGAGAGGCAAGATGACCCAGATTGAAGAATTCAGATTCAGGCTATACAGAACATGGAGTCTTCTAGTAAAACCTTACGGGTATGATTTGCCTAATATTGTTAGGGTGGTTGCAAGATATGATGAGATAGATAATGTCGTTCTAGTTGGTAGGAGGATTTATGGATATGATATGGATATTAGGTATACAGATATTCCTTCTGAAGTCCTGGCTAGTTTTCCAGAAGAAGACATAGATTATGTAACAAACCGCCTCAACAAAGCCGATAGGCATCTTTGGCAGCGAATCGCTGAGAGGAGAGACGGTAATCAGCTTGAGCAGATAATAACAGAGGGCGGGCATGATAAGAGGTTGGCCAGCTTTAGAGGGATTACAGCAGAAAGCATTGCCCAATGTGATGCACAAAAAGCAAAACCCGATGGACTAAAATTGTATAATAATGTAGGTGTGAACCTGCTTCATTATGGAAATATAGCTTCCCTTGAAGTTGATCTGCTCGGCATTACTTATGATATAGATACTGTTTCAGGATTCTTCGGCAATATTCTGAACTCTGTGACTAATGCTGTTGTGACAGCATCCCCTAAATTCAGCCCTTCTTCGCCTTCTCACTTATAATAGCAGAATTCCCTGTTGGATCTGTGATTGTTATAGAAATAGTCTCCCTGCCCCATAAGACCCTTTGTATCTTCTTGAGCTGGTTCTTGGCCTGCTTCCTGACAGCAGGGTCTTCATCATCCTTTTTGTCTTCAATGACTTTCTTAACACGGTTCAGTATGCCTTCAACATTTGTGACATAGCCGTTTGAGACAGGGCCCGGCGTGATTTCCACAAGCCTCGGAATCTTCACAGTAGCCTGGCTTGACTTTATTATTCTTACCTTGAGATCCTCTTCAGTCTCAACATCAATTGTATACTTCACCGGCTTGCCGTCACCATCAAGCTCAACATCAGCCATATGGTAGTCGCACGATGAGCAATCCATAGAAAAGATGAAGCACTTCCCGAAATAAGGGATCTCCCTGTCCATCTCTCTAAGAGTAAGTGTAGGATTCCTG
>JAFGSP010000042.1 GCA_016934775.1 Candidatus Woesearchaeota archaeon
AAAGAAAGGGTAATGTTAGCGGGATGGAAGATCGCGTTGTCTGCCAGCCCTATGAGGCAGTACTCGTTCAGGCTGACGCATAATTCTTTTGCCTTACTGTATCCTTGTTCGATGAAAAGGAAAGAGCCTATCCCGCCGAAACAAGCCGGCTGGTCTTCAGCATCTACAGTTTCACAGAACCTTCCTGATATGTCATAAGGCATCAGGTAGACAACATGATTGAAACAGGATGTCACTTCACCCATTGATCTTTCGCAGGCAATCCTGATCTCATCAAAGTTCTCTTCAGGGTAATTCAGCGAGAGTTCATCTGCTAAAAGGTAGAAGCATTCCTCTCTCCAGAACTTGTCTTCGATCTCACTGCAGAACCTGTTCATGAAGCCCTTGTACTGCTCCTCATCATGGACCAGATGGATGCTTTTTGATATGGCTATGTAGAATTCGCATTCTCCCTTTTCCAGGAGAGGGTCGCACGCGCTTTTTTCACCTGTCTCTGCTGCCCTGGCAAAGATACATGTTGCAGTCTCATAATTCTCTAATCCAGAACATTCTTCAGGAATTTCCTTTGAAAAGCTGATATTTTTTCCCTTATTCGCCATGAATGCCATCATGTGGGGCCTGAATGTCAGCCTTGCACACATATACCTAAGGTATATGTCATTGATAAGAGTGCATGGAAAGTCAGGGCTGTCTGTTATGCTGTCCTTAGAGCCCATGTCAAATATGTGTTTTTCAAGGACATGATAATCATAGGATTTGTCTTCAGGTTCATTATTAAACACAGTCCCTGCTGTGCGTATGGAGATCCATAGGATGAGCATTATGAACAGTAGAAGCAGGATCTGCCTGTGCCAGCTTTTCATAGTGATTCCAATAAATAAGATATTTAAATATACTTTGATTTTTGTCCATCTGATGGGAAAAACAATTTCAGTCATTGGTATAGGAAGAGTTGGTTTGCCATTATCTCTTGCGTTTGCGGAAGCAGGGTTTATGGTGTACGGCATTGATGTTGACCTGGACCATATTGATAAGCTCAGGCATAAGGAGATGCCTTTTATTGAGATAGGAGCTGAAGAACTGCTTGAGAAGCATGCTGGTTCTATGTTTATCCCTACTTCTGATTTTTCTTTTGTTAAAGATTCTGACTATGTTATAATTACTTTGGGCACTCCTGTGGATGACCACATGAATCCTGATTACAGCCAGATAGAGAGCATATTGCCTGCTCTGAAGAAGAATATCAGGGAAGGACAACTTATTGTATTGAGGAGCACTGTGGCTCCAGGAACTACTGAGCTGATAAGGAAAAAGCTTGAATGTGATTTTGACTTTTTTTTGGCATTCTGCCCTGAAAGGATAGCTGAGGGCAAGTCTCTGGAGGAGATAAGGGAAGTACCGCAGATAATCGGAGGGATTGATGCTAAGAGTTCTGAGATGGCTAAAGAACTATTCTCGCATATAACTAATAAATGCCTAGTAAGTGATGCCAGGTCTGCTGAACTCGCCAAGATATTCACGAACATGTACCGCTATATCAATTTCGCCATCGGCAATGAGTTTGCAATAATAGCCATGGAGCATGGCAGGAGCATTTATGATATTTTGAGACTGGTCAACCAGGATTATAAGAGGGGCGGGTTATCCAGCCCTGGATTAACAGCAGGACCCTGCCTATACAAGGACGGGTTCTTCTTATTAGATAGTGTGCCTTTTGACGAATTAATCACGGCTAGCTGGAGAATAAATGAGAACTTCCCTCTTTATTTGATCGGAAGGATTAAGGATAAGATTGATTTAAAAGGGAAGAACGTTGCAATACTCGGCATGGCCTTCAAGAAGAACATTGATGACACTAGAAACAGCCTTTCATTCAAGCTGAAAAAGGCTTTCCTTAAAGAGCAGTGTGAAGTCAGGATGCACGACCCTCACGTGAATGAATTCAAAGGAGATATCTCAGATGTTCTAGATAATGCAGATGTTGTAGTAATCGCAGTCAACCATGACGAGTACAGTGTTTTTGACAGAGATACTTTGAAGGAGATGACCGGGAAGAACTGTGTAATCTGTGATGTGTGGGATGTGATGGGGGAAGGAAGGGTTGTTTGGTGATTTTAAGAATAAATGAAGAAAAAACAACTCATATTCCTCAACCTCCACCTCACCCCCTACCTCACAATCTCCCCCTTAGAATACCCCTGCTCCCTCAGATGGATATAAAGCGGAGCTAAATAAATCTGGGAGTTTTTTCTATGATTTCCCCATTCTTTTTTGAATTCTGACCAGTAATAACCTGTGTCAAAGCCTGTTTCTTCAATAAATGCATCCACAACATTTAACATGGTTTTTCTTAGTCTTCTATATGTTGGTGAGGCATCCCTGAATCCGCCAGGCAGGAGGTTATGAAGATTGTTGAAATCATTCATCTCCAATATTTCTTCCAGGTACACTTGGTGTTCCGGATCCGGATCTTCATATTCCATGAATCTCAAATATTATTCATTATATAAAAACTTAATCAGAAGTTCCTATTTTACTGGATATCCTGGATTTCAAGGATAATGCAAAGCATATCTGATTATACCTTCATCAGTTATCTCGACTGCAAACCTGTCACACAATCTGTATTCTTTGCTAAGGCCCCATATCATTTGCAGGGCAGCATTTGGCTCGCCTCCTAAGTATGCGGCAGGCTCTCCTTCCTTCTCGACTGCCTGAAGGTACAATTCGAATTGCTCTGGAGTCAATTGCTGTGCTCCGTCATCAATTGTCATTGCCCTAAAGAAGAATATAGTATATTTAAATCTGATTGTAGTAAATAAAGAAAAATAAAATAAAAATTGACTACTCCTCAACCTCGCTCGCCAAGAATGACCACCAGGGCTTCTTGACCTGCAAAACCTCTCCGGATTCTGCATCTACCTGGGCTCTGACTTGCATCTTTGTGCCGAAGATTCCGAGGAACTTGGCCTGCTTCTGTGCCTGGACTTCATAAGCTGCCTTTGCCCCTTCACCAGAGCCTACTTCTTTGAGCTCTATCTGACAGCCGTTGTCTTCAGAGCATACTTTGAGCCTTAGTCTTTCAAGAGCTTTTTCTGAGGCAGTGTCAGGCATGACTTTGACTTCAGCATCTTTGCCGTTGCTCAGCTTAACACTGAGCTTTGTGCCTTCCTGGGTCTGTAGCTGTGTCATCTGCATGGTTGTCTCTGCTGATGTTTCCCCTACTTTAAGCTGGACTCTCTCGCTGCTCTGCTCCTGTATCTGGACCTGCTTGCCATTAGCTGTATATGTGCCTGTCATGACTTTAACCGCTACCTGGTTCTGTATCTGGGACTCTTCTCCCTTGTTCTGCTGCTCTGTTGCCGTGGCTGTAGCCACAGAATCTCCTGTGCCGTTTCCCTGGCCCGTGCCCTGGGCTGCTTCCTTCAGCTCAGGATCTGCCAGCCCTGTGCCCGGCTCATGCACTCCCTGCGCAAGGACCAGCGAGCACATCAATATGCTAATAAAAAGAACTAATCCGAGTTTCTTCATCCTGGTTCACCTCTTATGAATATACTAATAACTACATCAGACTTATATATAAATGTTTTCAAAAACTAGTTCTTCCCATCAAGATACCTGGCAAACTCACTGCCGATGAGTGCAGGTGAGAAATTCCCCCTAACGATTCCTCCTGGCCCATAATATTCAAAACCTTTCCATCTCCCTCCTATCCTAAAGAAAGGTGTTGTTTTTGCATAGTTTGGGTCATCCGCCCTGCTGGAATCCGAAATCTGCAGCATCAGGGCATTTCCCTCCTGAAACACAAACCCGAGAAATCCTTCATCCCAAAAATAGACTCCTTCAACACTAAATCCGTCTTGGAATTGCTTTAATGTTCTTTCGTAGGCATCCTGAAGCTCTCCCGAGCAAAAAAAAACCGCAAACTCTCCTCCTCTATCTGAAGAAACATTACGTATCAATGCCTCTAAGATACTTCCATATTCTGCATTGGGCAGAGACCCCGCTACCCTGTCAACTGCAACATAAACATAATCTCTTTCTTCATGCCGGATATAATCAAAAAGCATAAACAGCTCCTGCTTAGTTCTTTCACTAAGATATTGGCTCTCCACGTCTAATATATCTTCATTCTCAAATATTTCCATCCTGATTCCTG
>JAFGSP010000043.1 GCA_016934775.1 Candidatus Woesearchaeota archaeon
ATTAGACAAGAAGGATCTTGATTTTGGATTAGAGGATTTAGAGAAGGCTCCTAAAGATGAGACTGAGCTGCCAGCTTCCAAGAAAGAGGTGCCAGATGAGAAATTCGAGCTAGGAAGTATATCCGCAACATCAATGCCAGAACCTCCAAAGGTAGGAGAGAAAAAAGGTGGAAAGAAAGATAAAAAGGAAAAGGTGACTGAGCAGCCTGAGCAACCTGAGCAGAAAGAACCAATTGATGATTTCCATTTTAATGAGTTACCGGAATTGCCAGAGGGTGTCAAGGAATTAGAATCAGAGAAAGTTGATCTGGAGCCAGTGCAAGAAGAAGTGCCTGTCGAGCAGGAAAAGCCCATCAGTGAACAAGTGGAAGAGCTAAAGGAAGAGCTTCCTGAGCAGGTCACTCCGCTCTCTGAAGTTAAAGGGGTCGGTCCAAAGACTGAGAAACAATTACGGAAGATTAAGATTAAGACAGCAGAGGATCTGGCAAATACTGAGCATGAACATATTGTGAAAAAAACTAAAATTCCTAAGCACAGGGCAAAGAAGTTGGTAAGTCATGCAAAGAAAGTTGTGAAGAAAGCGAAAAAGGCTACTACTACAGCCGCAGTAAAAAAACCAACAGGAATATCTGTTTTAGTGCAAGAGCTAGAGAAAGAAAAGGAAGAACTCCATAAATTAAAAAGGAGAGTCCCTGGTCAAGCCTTGGCAGTAAAAGGGCATGAAGAGATTCTTGAGCTGCTGGAAAAGCTTGAGAAGAAAAAACTGGAATTGCTGGAATACGAGAATAATCTTAGGGATAAAGAGGAAAAGCTTGATGGCA
The DNA here is from genome assembly GCA_016934775.1 of Candidatus Woesearchaeota archaeon. Lineage (GTDB taxonomy): Archaea > Nanobdellota > Nanobdellia > Woesearchaeales > GW2011-AR15 > JAFGSP01. Next base: position 822 of record JAFGSP010000043.1, read on the forward strand.
ATAGGGAGACTTACAAAAGGGATGCTGAATATATCGACAAGCTTAAGAGGAGGCTTGATCACGATATTAGGGAGAGGACACAATACCTGATTAATCTGGAAAAAGAGTTTTTCAAGAAAGGACAGGAGCTAGCAAAAAGGCAGTCCGAGGCTGAGATCAGAGAACAACAGGTCAAGGACAAGGAAAGCCTGTTTAAGGAGAGGGAAGGCAAGGTTATAAAACTTGAGCACGAGCTGGAAGACAGAGAGCTTACGGTCAAGGCCAAAGAAGATAAGCTGAAGAGCATGCTGAGGGAGATAGAAAAACAAGAGGCCCTGATGAAGGAGAGGGAGCAGGGGATTGAAAAGAGGGAACTTGAATATCTGAAGAAACTTGAAACGCTGGAAACCCATGAGAAAAAGACAGATGAGTACCTCCGGAAGAAGGAGGATGATCTGGATAAGCAGCACAAGGAACTTGAGTATAAGATAAAAAAGGTGCACAAGAAGGAGAAAAAGGTTGATATTGAAGATAGGGCTTTAGATTATGCAAAGGATGAACTTGAAGAAAAAAAGACCAAACTAGAGGATGATGAATTTAAGCAATATCTGCACGAGAAACTGGGTACAATCAAAGAAGAGGGCATTTCTATGGAGGACATTGAAGTGACTCATAATATTCGTGTCCCCAGTCTTGGAGATAAACCAGAAACAATCTATACATTAATAGAGAGGTGCAAACATCTTGTCAAATCCAGCAGGAGCACAGAGGCTAAGCTGTTCTATAACAAAATTAGGGATAAATTCTATCATCTGCATTTCAAGTCAAACGAGGAGCAGGAGTCACTGCATAATGTAATTAGGGCTTTGTATGATGAGATAAATCTTGTAGATCTAGGTAACCAGAATGGTGCTTGAGCAATTTCTGCCTGCTGAAGTAATTGAAAGAAGGCCTTTATTGTCTTTCTTGCTTGGGCTGGTGTACAGTCTGGTAAGCATTTTTGTGTCATCATTTATCTTTAAGTCCAGCGCAGGCCAGTTTGCAGTCGCCTTTACTGCTTTATTACTTTTTCCGATTGTTAACAGGATTCTCTATATAGAGGAGAAACAGGCTTCTCATGAGAAGAAAATTACAGTGAGGACAATAATGAGGGACCATTATGATGTATTTGAGGTTTACCTGTTCATGTTTTTTGGCATACTTGCTGCATTTGCACTTGTTAGTTTGTTTTTAGGGGTGGATTATGTTACTTATGTATTCAACCCGCAGCTGCGGAGAGTAGGATTTTTAGGTCAGGTTTTCGGTGATACAGGATTGTTCTGGAGCATATATCTGAACAATCTTTTAGTGCTGATGGTCTGTTTCCTATTGTCAATCTTCTACGGAGCAGGTTCTATTGTATTCTTAGCATGGAATGCTTCGGTGTGGGGTGTGTTTTTTGGATACAGCGCCAGGCAGTCATTTGCTAAACTAAACCCTCTCCTAGGATTTCTGAGTTTTATCCTTCCATACATCCCTCATATGATAACAGAGGCAACAAGCTATTTGTGCGGCGCTTTCTCAGGCGGCATATTCTCCAAGGCAATCAGCAGGGAATTCATGCACAAGGATTACACGTTCCATAAAAAAAAGTATATAATAGAAGATGAGAAAATCTTTAAAGACTCGCTTATGTTTTTGGTCCTTAGCTTTCTTTTAGTGACAGTTGCTGCTTTCCTAGAGGTTTATGTGTTTCCGATGATATTATAAATAGGAAATATAAACAAAGGGATGTTTTGTATTGAAGGTGTCATGTTTTCTTTTATGCATTGGAGCGATTATGATTAGTATTCGCCTATACATTTAGCTTGTTCTATTGTTCCATTGTTTGCCTGATAGAGGTCTTTGGCTTGTGAAAATACCGGCCCATCCTGAAAATAACTCATAGTATTATTTTTTCTAAGATCAACGAAACATGCACCAAGATATGCTGCTTCACCCTCTTCAACTTTGAAAATAAACCTAATCCCTATTTGGTCATCAGATTCGTGTGCAAAGGTAATATGTGTAATTGTGTTGTCGATGAGATTAGCTGAAATTTGAATATGGTAGTCTGTATTGCTAATTGTCTGAGACTCGAAAAACATTGCGAAGTCAACTGGGTCAATGTGATGATAGTAGGCTAAAACTTGTTTTTCTTGTGGATCTTCTCCCTTTTTTGGATCAACTATTTTTATCATATGCTGATATGTATTACTCTGCATTGTTGTATATGAACCGTCCTGGACTTGTTGACACAATTCATTGAAATTTTGATTTGGATCAAATTTTCCTCTTGTGTCATTTTTACCCATATAGGCATTAGCTTGGATAGATACTGCCTCTGGAGGAGCTTTTGCATAGTGTTTTAGGGAGAGCAGATTTACTATACTAACAAGATCTATGATCACTTCTGGGACAATACCTTCATCTGGGCAGAGTGCGTTTGTTAC
>JAFGSP010000044.1 GCA_016934775.1 Candidatus Woesearchaeota archaeon
ACTCTACAGCCAAATTTTCAAGCGCGGTTTCCTGAAATAGGAATAGTCTCAAGTCATCAGAAAAAATATAACTTTCTCAAAGTCATAGGATAGTTTTTTCAAATATTTATTTGTCCTGATTATTTGGCCTGAAATGCAATTCAGTCCCAAGACATTATAGTTACAAGAATTGTGGATGTAATAGCTATCTTTTGAATTCTCCAACATTAGTTCCTTAGCAACCTTCTTATATGCATCTCTGAAAGGCATGCCTTTCTTCACATACTCATACACCATATCTGTAGCAAAAAGCTCTTTTGTCATGGCTTTCTCACACTTCTCATTATTCACTTTAAGGCTCTTGATAACACAAGTGATTATTTTAAGAGAAGTTTTCACTATCTCCATGCCCTCTATGAGTGGCTTTTTAGTGAGCTGGAAATCTCTGTTATAACCAGAGGGAAGGCTTTGAATTATCCCGACAACCTGCTGGTGCAATGACTGAAAAACATGAGATTTCGCTCTCAAGAGCTCAAGCACATCAGGGTTCTTCTTCTGCGGCATTATGGAAGAGCCTGTGCAGTACTCTTTGGGCAGCTCAAAATAGCCGAATTCCTGCATCGAGAACAATATCAAATCTACAGCTATTTTATTGATGTCCAACATAATATTCATCAGGGCAGACAGCACAACAGCCTCGTTTTTGCCTCGTGAATTCTGGACATAGATTACATTGGTCTGCACTTTGGAAAACCCCAGCAAATCAGATACAAACTGCCTATCAATATCCAGGGAAACACCATATCCGGCTGCGCTGCCTAAAGGGCAAGTGTCAAGAAATTCAAATGCGCTTTTCAATAATCCAAGGTTATCAAGCATAGACTCTGCAAAAGATCCTGCCCACAATGCTGAGGTAGAGGGCATAGCCTTCTGCATATGCGTATATCCCGGCATTGCGATATTGTTTTTTTTAGCGAATTCGACAAGCCCTTCAATGAATTCCAAAGAAAGCTGCTCAATCTCTATCAAGCCGGCTTTCATATACAGCTTTAAAGCTGCAAGAACCTGGTCATTTCTTGATCTGGCTGTATGTATCTTTTTACCTGTCTCTCCGAGTTTCTCTGTCAGATATTCTTCAATTGCTGTGTGGCAGTCCTCCTGGTCCTGACAAATTTTAAACTTTCCCTGCTTATCAAGCTCAATTATCTTAATTATAGCAACCTTTATATTCATCAGCTCTTCCTGAGACAATATACCTATCTTCTCCAGCATCATGGCATGGGCTATGCTCGCAACACAATCCCAGAAAAGGAGTTTTTGGTCTAGCAGATAATCATCTCCCACAGTGAATTTCTCCACTTCCTTATCAAGATCATATCCTTTGTCCCATAGCTTCATCCAAAATCACCTTTTCAAAATAATTTAGGCTAGGCATCTCTTCTGATGTCCAGTATATATTCCAAGGAGTATCTCCCATATGAAAAGGCCCTTTACATCTGCTAGAGTAAAACCCGTTCGCTTTCCTGTCCATATGTGTCCTTAGCACAAGCCCGCCAGGATGGTCACGCAATACTTCATTAAATAATTCACTTCCCAATCCCGTCCCCCGATACTCCAATAATACACCAATCAGACCAACCACTGTAACCTCATCAGTTCCTGTAAAAAAGGGCTCAAGAGTAACTGCCGCCCCATAAAAATCAGGAGTGTAATATATCTTTTCTATGGGCTGGCCAAAATAGTCAAGGAATATTGGCTTTTCCAGAGCTGCTGTTAGCGTGTTACGGGCCTGGCTAATAAGATAAGGATCAAAAGGAGGTTGCTGTGAATTTATCATATTGCTCACCTCCTACTTCATGGCTCTTGATTGGTGAAGACACTTGCCCGATCTTACTGAGTGTATTCTTCATCTTGACCTGGTTGGCCATCTTCATCTGCAGGCTGTAAATCTCTATGAAGCCCGGGCTGCAGTTCTGGTTGTAGCTGTAGTCTGTGTTGAAAGTAGCCAGCTTCTTGTCGTATAGAGCATAGTCTGAGTCAAGCGCAAGGACCTCTGCGTTTCCTTTGTAGAGTTTCAATTTCACTGTTCCTGTAACTTTTTCATTGACCTTATCACAGAAAGAATTCAGTCCTGACATAAGCGGGTCCATCCACAATGCGCTGTAGCACATATACGCCCATTTTGTATCCACAGATTCTTTGAACTCGTTCTCTATTCTTGTGCTGGTGAAGAGCTCAAGCTTCTTATGAGCCTTCATGATTATATTTGCGCCAGGATGCTCATATACTCCTCTCACCTTAAGGCCGACAAGCCTGTCCTCTACCATGTGGGCTATGCCGATACCGTGCTTCCCTCCTATCTTATTAAGAGCCATTATTAGCTCTGAAAGCTTCATCTTTTTTCCATTGAGAGAGACAGGAATACCCTGATCAAAACCAAGTTCGATAAATTCAGGCTCATCAGGCGCGTTTTCAGGAAGTGTTACAGTCAAAAATTTTTCTACCTTTGGGATTGCATTGTTGTCCTCTATCTCTCCGCCTTCCCATGTCACACCCCACATATTGTCATCTGAGGAATAAGGGAAGTCTTTTTTCTGGACAACCGGGATATTATGCTTCTCTGCATATTCAATCTGCTCATCCCTTCCCATGCTCCATTCCCTGACAGGAGCTATTATCTTGATGTCAGGCTTCATTGACAGGGCAGTGGCTTCTATCCTTACTTGGTCATTGCCTTTGCCTGTGCATCCATGAGCAATGCAGTCTGCGCCTTCTTTTTCAGCAATCTCAATAGCCTTCTCAGCCATCAGATAACGGGAGATCGTGCTAATATGGTAATCCCCCTGGTAAGAGCCGTTTGCCTTGATAAGCTTGCCCAGGTATTTATCTGCAAATTCATCCTTAACATCCAGGACATACGCCTTCACAGCGCCAAGCTTGATTGCTTTCTCCTTTATCTTCTCAAGGTCATCTGCCTGCTGGCCGAGGTCCAGAGTCAATGTGATAACCTCAGCGCTATATTTATCCTGGATCCACTTCAGTATAGTGCTGGTATCCAGGCCGCCTGAATACATGAGGACAACTTTTTTTACATCACCAATTTGCGCCTCGTAAGAGCTTACCTTTGCATATTTTGAGTTCTTCATTTTATCACCTTTTAAATTATCAATCATAGCAAAATAACAAACGAGCCGATGGACTACCTATATTTAGTCCTAGAATCCCTAAATTTAAGGCTCATTTTCATGATAAAAAGAGTAACAGGGGCATTTAAAAACCTATTGCCCCGCATGTAACAAAACCATACAAAAATGTCCCAAATAAGACAAATTTAAATATAAGCTCTCCTTAATAAGGAAAAAATGCGCAGAGAGATACAGACAGATTTATCACGATATTTTGACATCAGCGCATTCATATTTGACACTGCGACATTGGCGTTATTGAAAAAATTCGAAGTAGAGTGTTTCAGATGAGCATAACAAAACAGGTTGAATCTTTTATCTCAGGCAGGCCGAGCATCAAAGACTCTCTCCAGCTGGGCCTTGTCAACTACTCAGCGCTCTCAAGGCAGATATGCGATGAACTGAAAATAGAGAAGTTTGATGCTGTGCTCATAGCCTGCAGGAGATATTACTGGAAGAGCCAGAAAAACAGCATCCATGAAAAAGCTATTTTAGAGCTTGTCAAAAACGCCAAGCTCAGAGTAAGAAACAAGATAATTGTAGCAATAATCGAGAAACTGAGAGACATGGACCCGATATACCACCTTCAGAAAAAGATAAGAAAGGATAAAGGAGATTTCAACCTTATTGAAGGAGAAGACACAATAACCCTAGTCACCAATTCAGCCTATTCTGAAGAGATAAAAAAATCATTCAGATCAAGGATAGTCATGCTAAATGAAAAACTTGTCCAGATAACTTTCCTATTCGACCCTAAGATAGAAAAAGTCTCGGGTGTTGTCACATATGTCTACAGCCTGCTTGCAGAGCAGGGCATAAACATCCATGAAGAGATGAGCTGCTGGACAGATCTCATGATAGTGATAGAGGAGAAGGATGTTGCAAAGGCAATGAAAGTATTGAGTTTCTAGGAAAAAGAATTATTTTCTCCGAAAACTAATCTGTACAACAATTCATAACGGGAACCCACTTCATCAAGTCTTGATCTATAGAATTCTACAGATTGCGTAGAAAATAGTATACTCCTCCTCTCTCCCCTCTTTTTATTATCCTGGCCATCAGGCATGACAAACATGACCATTTCTTCAGCTGTTTTATCACATTCTGGACCAGAAGGATGAAATATATGCCTATATGTTCTCATTATCCTCATTATTTTCCTGATATGATAAGCCTTGACATGTTTTCCCAAATCTACAAATTCACCCATATGCAATAAATCTTCATCTGAAAATTTCATAAGTTCCGGAAAGTCATCAAGTGCCATACACCAAGGAAAACACCCACATTATTTAAATTTTACTATGAATAAGTAATTACATAACACAACCCCGCAATCTTTTTAAATAAACTAAATTACTTTTGAGTAATGATTCTCCGCTCCATAAAGCTCGAAAATATACGCAGCTATCTACATGAAAAAATCGAGTTCTCAGAGGGCTCTGTCCTGCTATCCGGAGACATAGGATCTGGAAAATCTACTATTCTCTATGCCATTGAATTCGCTCTTTTTGGAATAATGCGGGCTGAGTTATCCGGCTCATCCCTGCTAAGGCACGGCAAGAACAACGGAAGCGTAGAGCTGAAATTTGAGATTGGCGATAATGAATATATTGTTATGAGAGCCCTGAAAAGGTCAAAAGATTCTGTTGTCCAGGATTCCGGCTATTTATTGGTAAACGGGAGGAAGTTTGAGGGCACTCCTGTTGAGCTGAAAGCAAAAATCATAGAAATTCTGGGATATCCTGAAGCCTTAATCTCAAGGTCAAAGAGCCTGATCTACAGGTACACTGTCTATACTCCGCAGGAAGAGATGAAGCAGATTCTGTTTGAAGACAAGGATGTGAGGCTGGACACCCTGAGAAAAGTCTTTGGCATAGACAAATACAAAATCATAAAGGAAAATGCAATACTTTCGCTAAGAGAAATAAAAAGAAAGCAATCAGAACTCAAGATAAGGCTGGAAAACGAGTCTGAACTACTGGCTGAAAAAAAGGAAAAGCAGGAACATTACAACAGGCTTAGCAGCCAGCTATCTGATTTAGATGAATCCCTAAATAATGTAAAAGAAAAAGCAGATGCTGAGAAAAAAAATCTCGATAAGCTTGATGATAAAATAAAGGAATACAACGAGATTAAAAAAAGCCTTGAAGTGAAACAAGCACAGCTCAGGGAAAAGAATACTGTAAGGCACAGCATGCTTGAAAAGATACAGGCAAAAAAAGAGAAGATTGAGCAGCTGGAATCAAGGCTTAAGCAGTATTCTGAAGTCAAAGAGCTGAAAGAAGAAAAACCACTGGAAAAAGATATATCAGAAAAAGAAGACAGGCTGGCTGAATCAATAAAGCTAAGGTCATCCAGTACTGAAAAGCTCAAATACATTGAAAACCAGATAGCCTCAAAAGAAAGAGAGATAAAAGAAATATCGCAACTATCAAAAAAAATGTTCGAGATGAAGGAAGAGCTTGACCTGATGCAGAAAAAGCTTGAGAAAAAACATCTACAAAATGATCTTCTTGAAAGATACAGGGAAAAAGAAAACAGCCAGAAAGTCCTGCTGGATAAGATAGCATACAGGATTTCCCAATCAGAGAACGCCATACTCAACATCAGGGATGCTGACATATGCCCTACGTGCAGCCAGAAAGTTGACATAGATCACAAGAAGCTTGTGATTACTAGGGAAAAAAAGAATATCGAGAGATTCAAATCTGATAAAAAAGAGGCAGAAAAGATTATGGGCTCTGTGTCTGCCAGCCTTGAAAAGATAAAGAACAATCTGGATGTGCTTGCCAGGCTTGAAGAAAAATACAGGAGCCAGAGAGAAGAGCTTGCCAGACTCGAAAACAGTTCATCAAAGCTTGTGGACATGCAGAAAGAAATAAGCAGGCTGTATGCTGAAAAAAAGCAGGCAAATGAAGAATTTGAAAAAAAAGGCCTTGAAAAAGAAGAAACACTGAAAAACAGCTTAGACACGCTAAAAAAAAAACTTGCAGAAGCAAGGGAAAACAACATTAGATTAAGGGAAAAGATGAATATCACAGACCTCATCGTATCGGAAAAAGATTCATTTGCTTCTCTTCTGGGAGAGATGGGCGCTGCAGCAAAAGAGATTGAAGAAGCACAAGGCAAACTAAAAAAACTGGAGTCAAGGCTTTCTGAGTTCAGGAACCTAGAAAGCACACACAATGCTCTGAAAAAAACCTATGAAGAGATAAGCGAGAAGCAGAAGCAGCTTGAGATAGACATGGCAAGACTGAAGCAGGAGATAAAATCCACAATGTTGAACATAGCCCAGATAGACAAAAAGCTATTTGAGATGGGCAAGACTAAAGAGAAAATCAAAGAACTTTCTGAGATAATAACCTGGACAGATGAGTTCTTCATCAATCTCATTGAGACAATGGAGAAGCACATCATGGCAAGCATACATAAGGAATTCAACTCATTGCTGAGGGAATGGTTCTCTCTCCTTATAGATGATATCGAGATCACTCTTGACCACGAGTTCACTCCCGAAATATCTATAGACGGCTACAACACTTCCATTGAATCGCTTTCCGGTGGAGAGAAGACTTCTGTGGCCCTGGCATACAGGCTTGCACTGAACAAGGTCATAAATGACCTCATCTCCATTATCAGGACAAAAGACCTCATAATCCTTGATGAGCCTACTGACGGATTCTCCTCAGAACAGCTCGACAAAGTCAGGGATGTGCTAGAAGAGCTCAGTATGAGACAGACAATTATAGTCAGCCACGAGCCTAAGATGGAAAGCTTTGTGGAGAACATAATAAGAATAAGCAAGAGCGATGGGGTTAGCAGGGTTGTTTAGAAAATCAGGAGTCTAAACAAAAAACATTATAAACCCCCTTTCCAATAAAATACCCGTGCCGAAGAAATATTTCACAGTGAGGGAAGCCGAGAGGCTCCTGCCGAAAATAACAGAGATGCTTATAAAACTCATCAATATAAGGAAAGCTATCTATACAATCTCGTCTATTGAAGTCAGTTTTGAAGATGAGGACGAGGAGATGGCCAATGTGGCCAGGTCAAGCAAAGAGTTCCACAGGCTGAACTATGAGTTCTACACTACATTAGATGAGCTGCACAATATGGGATGCATCCTCAAGGACCTTGATCATGGTATTGTCGACTTTTACACGAAACACAAAGGAAGGACTGTGTTCCTGTGCTGGCAGCTAGGTGAAGAATCAATAAGATACTGGCATGAAAATGAGCATGGTTTCACAGGAAGGCAGCCTGTTGAGAAACTAAGGGCTAGGAGAAATATTGAATTCTGAATAAAACCAAAAACCTTTAAAATTTTATTTTAAGAGTTCCGGAAAAGTACAATTTTTCCGAAAACAGTTGAAATGATAAATTTTAAGGTTCTCGGAATTTTTAAAAAAATTCCGAAAACTATTTATACAAGCGCAGCCAGAAATCTAATCATGGCTACTGAGACTGTAGGATTTGTGATTCTGCCTGCTCTTATTGTTGGCGGAATAATAGGGCTGATTGAGATGTTCTTTGTGCATTCTGACGAAATAGGGATGGGCTGGTTCGGACATGGCCTGCATGCTCTTCCGTTCACGATACTTTTCACTTTTATTAATATGAACACAGGATGGGCCCTGCAATTCCTCCCGTTCAATTTTGGAGGGCCTCTGGTCATGGCTGTAATTGTCAGGGGGATTGTGGCCATCATAGGTATGCTTAAGATCGCTGCAGCTGCTGCAATAGCAGGCAGGGTAGGTGAGAGATTCTATCACACACTCATAATTGGTGCTTTGATATTCGCAGTCCCTTTTGTATGGGACGCCTTTGGCGCTTCTATACCTCTGCCAAAACTGCCTTTTGAAAAGTGATTTTATCATGGAGCTATGTGTATTAGCAAGCGGAAGCAGTGGAAACTCGACATATATCTCAGACAGTGAGACATCTATCCTAATAGATGCTGGAATATCATGCAGAAGAATAACTGAATCACTTTCAAAACTAGGAAAAGACCTCTCTGAAATCAACGGAGTATTTGTCACGCATGAGCACACTGATCACATTAAAGGACTTGAAAGGCTCTCAAAGTTCAATGTGCCCATCTACATGAATAGGATGACATATGAAGCAGCAGACCCTGACCTGAATCCTGATTTTTTCATAAACAGGCAAGATATTGAGATCGGAAGCCTGAAAATAACACCTGTGCCTGTAAGCCATGACGCTGCCAACCCGTGCGGATTCAGGGTGCAGAACAATGGCACTTCTATTGGCGTGTTCACTGATTTCGGAAAGCCTGATACAAATATAAAAAAGATAGCAAATGAAGCAAAAGCATTGGTGCTGGAATCAAACCATGATATTGACATGCTGCTCAACGGGCCTTATCCGTATCATCTCAAGCAGAGGATACTTAGCGATAAAGGCCACCTTTCAAATATTGATGCAGGACTCCTTCTCAAAGACCATGCATCTGAAAATCTCAACATAGTATTCCTTGCCCATTTAAGCAGGAACAATAACGAAGAAGAGACTGCCCTGAACACAGTATCCGCCCTGGCAAAACAGAACAAATCATTGAAAGCAAAGTATTCTATAACAAAACAAGACAGGATTTCAGAAATAATAAAAATATGATTATTCTATATCAGCTTTTGTGCCGAGAGACTGGCCAGGCATGCCTGTCTCAAAAATAGCTCTTACTGCGCCCTTGCCGCCATGGGCTGCGCTAATTTTCCCGGAAAGGACTTTCTTGTCTTTGCTTGGTGACTGCCATTTCACAGACTTACCCACTAGCTTTTCTGCATCTTCCTTTGAATTCGCAGAATCTGCTTTAAGAATCATCTGGTTCATGGTCTGCGTCTTTCTTCCGCGCCTGAAACTTACTATTGTGGCTTCCATAGACCAACGGAAACGCAGGTGATTTAAAAATATTGCGGAATAGTCAAGTGTCTCCTGAAGGTATTTTTCATGTTGCCTTATCGAAAAATATTTAAAGACAACTCATTCTAGAATATTGATAAAAAAGGTGACTATGTTTATGAGACTAAATAAAAAAGCCGTTTCTCCCTTGATTGCTACAGTACTATTGGTCATGATTGTCGTTTCTATCGGCGCTGCTGTGATGGTTGTCATACAGGGGCTTACAGAAGAGCAACTGCAGGCTACTGAGGTGCAGAGCCAGGTCATTAAATGCGCAAATGATGTGAGTGTAGGTATTTTCACAGAAAGTGACAGCTATATGATGTGCATGGACAGCCCTTCAGCTTCAGATGACTTGGGCAATTTCTCAATCTATATGGAAAACAAAGGTCTCAAAGACATAACTGACTGGAGAGTAACTGTCATCGGAGCTTCAGGAGTCAATGACACAAACGGCGGATTTGTTGCTTTGAGCAAGAACCAGCTAAAGCTTTTCAAATTCAACTGGACTGGAACAGGGACACCCTCAAAACTCAGGATAGCTCCTAAGACTGCAGGAGGAGGAGGCTCAGGACCTGTAACCTGTGAAGAACCCAACCTTATCTGGGACTCAGACTTTTTGACAGATTTGGATGATTGCGATGATGTTACCTGGGATGACAGGAACGCGGACTCATAAAAATGATAGGATTTATAGAAGGAACCTTATTGATATCGAATGCTCTCCTTATTTTATTTGCGATATTCTATGGGATACTTATAATAAGGAGAGAAAAAAAGGTAGAATCAAGCATATGGATCCATTACTTCATAATTGCATGCGCCCTGTTCTTTATGTCTGAACTCCTCAGCCTTATAGATGAATTCTCAGATATTAATGTAGGAATATTCAAGGCACTTCTGAGGATATGCTTCGGCACTGTTATATTGTTCGCATTTGTTTCTGAATATAGCAATGTAGGCGGAATAAAGAAAAAGAAGCATTAAGGCATTCTTTTGAGCCCTTTAACTAAATAATCATCTTCCTTTTTTCCTTCTTCTTTTTCAGCTGCAGGCTCTTCTTTCTTGATTTTTACTTCTGGCAGCTTATCCTTCCCGCTGTAGATATGTTCTGCATAGACTTTCATCATAGAACTTGTTGTTTTTAGCTCTTCCTGGCTTGCCTGCTTCGGCTGCCATTCAAGATTAAGCGGGTCATTCTCCTTCCTCGGAATGACATTAACAACAACATGAGGCAATTCCTGGCCGGCATCTGCACCGTTGTTAAGCACAATATTTGTGCCATGCGCCCCAAGTGTATCAAAGATTGCGCTGGACACTTTGTTTGCAACTACAAAAATATGTTCAACTACCTCATCATCTGTCTCTTCTATTATGGTAGAATGTTTCTTGGGAATAACAAGACAGTGGCCTGAGACTGAAGGGCTCTCATGAAGGATAGCAAGGCATATGTCATCCTCATATATTACCTTAAAGGCATCCTTGCTCTCTATAAGCTTGCAAATGTCGCAGTCTGTCATTTTCATCCAAATAAATCAGTTATCTTATCAAGGTCAATCGGACCATCGTCCTTTTTTTTATTATCCTGCTTTCCGCTGCTTTCTTTTTCAGAGTCCTCTTCAGATTTGGAATCTGGTTCTTCAGAATCTTCCTTAACAGGCTCAGCTTCAGCAGTCTTTTCCTCTGGTTTCGCTTGCATTTCCACTGCATGCGGCTTCCTGCCTGTCAGAGCAGCCATCCTTGCTGCCAGTTTCTGCCTTATCTGCTCAAGCTCCTCTGCATTAATGCTGTTCTTCGGCAGCTGGAACAGCATATCGCTCCTTTTTCTGGGAATAACATGTATCATGAAATGAGGGGCTTTCTGGCCTGCCACTGCCCCGTTAGCCACGAAAACAGTAGTGCCCTGGGCGTGCAATGCCTTAAGAAGAACCCTTGATGTCCTCTTAGCCATAAGGAAAAGATACCCTATTAAATCATCAGGAATCTGGGGCAGTATCTGGTAATGCTGCTTTGGCATTATGAGGCAATGTCCCTGGTTTGCCGGATTAATATCCAGGATAACAGAGACTTTATCATCTGAATATATTTCCTGGGCAGGAATCTCCTTTGCTATTATCTTACAGAATATGCAGTTTTTCTTCTGCAGCTCAAGAATCTCCTCAGGAGACATGTTGGAAAGATTGTCCATAGGAGCTATACAGAGCACTGGGTTTTATATAATTTACTGAAAGAACTGGAGTTGTGCATAAATTAAATGTATTTAAAGAACTACTCTCTCAATGCCACTTATAAGCAGCCTTTCTCGTATACACAGAATCGTTCACATCCTCCCCTCTGCCTGTGGTAAACTCAACATCAACAACATCCTGGTAGATATCTGAAGGGTTTGAGTACATACCGCTAAGAGGCGCTATTTTTGTCTCAAAGAAATGGCTGCCGTACAATTCTTCTATGCGAGGCCCCTGAAAGCCCTTTATCTGCTCTTCCAGGGCAGAAATCCCGCTGCCGAGCATATTTACAGGCTTAAACTCAAACACAGCCTCTGTAGGAACTGCTTTCTCCTGCTGGCCCCTGCCTATGGCAACCCACTGGTTGAATAGGATCATGATATCATCAATGCTCTTCCTGTCAATCTCCGCAAGCGTATCCACTGACCTGAACTTGACAAACGCATCAACAATATCATTTATGTCCTCTTCTGTGACCTTGGAAGCGTCTTCAAAAACCACTTGCTTCAACTCCTCGACAGGCTTGACCTTTTTCCTATCTTCAAGAAACTCGTTTATCTTATCAAGGAGATCCTGGCCTACATCCCTCTCAGCAATCTTTATGATATTGTGGTATTCAGGAGTATATTCAAGAAGAATCCTGTTTATGAATTCAAAAGTGACGCTGCTGTCCCTATTATTAGCCATATATTATATATAGAACTCTGGAATATTTATTTCTTTGTTTTTTTTCTTTTTTTGAAATATTTTTTCTTAAAGTCCTGCTCCAGTTCCTTGAGCTCGCTATTCTCCTCTTTTAACTCACTTTTCGTCGGGATTTCTTGCTTCTCAAGTCTCCTGAGCTTCTTGTTTAGTTCC
>JAFGSP010000045.1 GCA_016934775.1 Candidatus Woesearchaeota archaeon
ATCGGAAACATATTTTATTTGACAGATCACATAATCATAGATAAAGCCTCGGCCGCCAGAGCTTTGTCAATATAAGGTAAAAGCCGCCAAGCACGCTGCCAACTGCCACCACCCACACTAGCGGCTCTTCAGGAAGAAAAGGTATGTAGTCCTGGCCTATCTTTTTTAGCAGGAGAAGTGAGCCGGTTACTAGGAATATTATTCCTAGGAGCATCTGCATGGGCAGGTGGATGTGCGAAGAGTGCATTCCTCCGCCATGCGACCTGATTGCAGGATGTCCTGATGCCATGGTTTTCTAATAATTAGTGGAGTATTTAAAGTTTGTTTTTTTAGAAAGGTTTAAATATTCAATACAGAAGATATAATGTAGACGAGTCATGGGTAAATTAAGACAGAAGATTGCTTTAATTATCAGTATTTTTCTATCTGTTAGTTTTGTGGCTGCGCAACAGACAAGGCTCAGCGATGCTGTCCGTGACCTCCAGATGCTGGACATTGTCCGGACATATGCGACAATACCTTCACTTGTTGATTTTATCCTTCTCTATATGCTGTTTCTCCATGTATTCAGGCATGTCCTGAAAAAAAGAGAATTCCCTAAACCCATCGCGATCGTCCTAGCAGTCATCGCAGCGATAAGCGGCGTTATTGGTCTTAATGAGATAAACACTAACCTTATCATGTTTGCCAGGCTGCCCTTATACTTAGGTTTTGGATACCTGATTCTGACCCAGTTTACAGAACTGAACCAGAAGATGAAGACAGGCCTTGGATTGCTTGTCTTTGCAAAACTGCTTGAATTTCTTGAGTCTACTATGCCCCAGTTCTGGAAAGGCTTCCCATTCTTTGCGCTGATAAAGGCAGCATTCCTTATTGGCGGTTTCATCATGACGGCCGTGGGGTTTGCGGAAATGTTTAATATAAAGCTGCCGGGGCTTCCGGGAGGCAAGGATAAGAAAGCACCTGAAGTCAAGGAGCCAAGTGCCGAAGAACTTGCAGATGCTGTCGGAGCAGCTCCTGGTGCGGATGAGAATAACCCTCCGCCTGAGATTGATAAGATTCTTGATGAGTTTGAGGGGAATCTCATGCATCTGATTAGGCTTAGTGAAGGAATGAAAAAGGCTGCAATTATGGTCTTGGAAGATCGGAAAAGAAACCCAACTGAAAGACCTGCTTCTTTGGATAGTTATTTAGCTATTGCTGATGAAGCTCTTGCTCCAGAAGGATATCTGGATAAGGCTAGGACTATTTTACTTAAGTTCTTTGAAGAACCAGCAAATAAGAAAAGAACAGGCCAGCAGGCTGTTAGATTAGGTAGTTTGTTGGATAATTTCAACAGGGTATTAGAATTATTGACACTTATTCCAGTACTTATGTATACCCATTATGAGGAAGGAGAAGAAAGACAGAGTATTATTGAAAAAATAGGAAGAGATTTATTTTCACATTTCGAAGCACCTACCCGTAAGATAGCTCAGATGAGAAATTAGAATGGCAGAAGAAGATCAAGGAAACCAGGTTTCTGACATGCAGAAACTGAAGACGCAGATGGATGCTGCTCAGTACTGGATAGTTCAATTTGAAGGGATCATTGCTGGGCTTAATCAGAATGATCCACTTATTAGGACATTTAGAGACCTTAAGGGTCTAAAATCCAAAATTGGACAGTTTCTAAAAAGTACAGATGATAGATTTTCTGATCTCACGAAAGAACCAGCCAAGAGAGATGCTGAGAAGAATAAGGCTGTAAAGGAATGGCAGGATTTGGCTAAGGAGCTGGATGAAGAGATTAAGGTTCTTACAAAAATCTTGAAAGTTGAAGATGAGGTTGGCGGATTTATTAAAGAATTTGATAGTCAGAAGGATCATTTTAGTGATTTATTAACAAATTGGACTACAATAGCTGGAAGTAAAAACCTTAATGAACTGAAGCAGCATAGCAGAGCTTTTTATGATACCCTGCATAAGCTTTACCTATTACTGAAAGAATTCGATAAGGAAACCCAGAAAGCGGAGAATGCTGTTTTCTGGGCAATAAGATATGTGCAGAGGATACTCAGAAAGGAGATTAGGGTCTTTGAGAAACTAAAGAATAGACAAGTTGAACCGATAAAAACACTTATTGAAAATCTGGAACGTGGCATATCTCAAGAAAGCGCAGAGGCCCAGCAGTTAAGAACTGAGGCGACACAAGAGCGTAATATGGGAAATGCAGTCAGGGCAGATATTCATGATGCTGAGAAGGAAATAACAGAACTGACAAACTTGATGGAGACAATCCTAGCTGATTACAAGGACAAAGAAAATGATTTTATCAACAAAACCCTGGATAAAACTGAGACTGAATTACAGACTAACTTAGCAAATCTCCTTAAATCGCTTAGAAAGTTATATGGAGAAGAGGAGTCTTATGCCAACATATTGATGAAATCATATGGGGGCGGGAGAGATATGCTTTCCACACTTACAAATCTCCGGGTTGCCCTTACTGAACTTAGGGCAAAAGTAAAGTAGGTTTTTTTTCAGTTCTACATAATCACTAAAGAGTAGTTAAAATCGAAATATTTAAATAGGGGTGCCTGTTTACTTGCCAGATGGACAATCTTTTTGAAGACTCACTAAGTTCAATAAACAACTTATATCTGAAACCTCTTACTGGTAGAGATGACTCAGACAACACGATCATAGAGAAGGTGATTAATCCCTTATTCAAGTTGACAGGAGCCAAGACACCTTTTTCAGTGCTTGATACACCTGAGGGTGCTCTGAGGCTCCATTTTGAGACAGGCGGTTATTTCTTTCGTTTTGGTGTTGAGAGATTTATGGATGAGTTGCCGCAATTGCCATTTTATGACGAGCTTATTGGGATGACTAAGGAGAATTACTTAAGAACCGAGCAAGCTCTTATGCGCCCATTTTTGATGGCAGATAAATATGATACTATTCTTACAGCACTTCAGTTGGTGCCTATTATCTACCATGGGTTGCCGGATACCAGCCCATTAAAAGTAGATAACCTAATTGGTCAAACATTGGATTGGTATCAAAAAAACGAATGGAAAATAGATTTTGCTCATAAGGGCTATGATTTGATGGACGCGGGAATAGTTATGGCAAGGAGCTATCCTTCTGGATTAAAGTCTATCAGAAAGCTTTTTAGAAAACCTGTCTATAGAAGCGTATGGGAAGCTGCTTTTATTGTGGATTTTTTTTTGCCATTGGCAGAACAGAATGAAGATAAACTAAAAGAGATTCCTGATATCTTGATCAACAGCTCAGGGAAGTTACTAGATAAAGTAGGAAACTATATACAGAACTATTTTCCGATAGCAAAAGATTTGGCAGACAAAGTATTCCCTGGTCATGGGATTTCCTCACCAGAAACTGTACAAAAGCGCTTTGAATATTTTAAGGGACCTCTAGCTTCATTGTTAACTTATTCCTCAGGCAATAAG
>JAFGSP010000046.1 GCA_016934775.1 Candidatus Woesearchaeota archaeon
GGTGACTTTACCAGGCTGCTCCATGAACCGCCGAGTGAGATCCTTGATGCAATAAGCAATACAAAAGATAATGCAAGCAGGCATTGGCCTAAAGCTGCGGCTATCATATAAACGTCAGGGCTCACTGACCTGAAATCAAATGCATATCTCAGATACTCAGGAAAAAACTTCGAGATAAATGAAATCACAAGATAGGGTATCCCACCTTTATGATATACATCCAGGCAGTTGCTCTCTGACATGGTTTTCCTCAGGAAACCCATAATAAATGTGTGGAGAAAGATATATCCAAGATAGAAAACAACAACACTAAAAAAAAACAGATTCTGATAATACTCACTTGTGAAAGTAAGTCCGACCATAAGACAGAGCTAAGCTGCAGATATTTTTAAATATATTTGATGAGTAAAGGAGGATTTAAAAATTAAGAATATATCCGACACAATGTCTAGATTGAAACCTGAAACCTCATTTCTGAACAGAATAGTCTTATTCTTCCTGTTCATTCTCCTTTCTCTATTCATGGCAGCTGAACTCACCCTGAGGATCACTGAGCCTGAAGAAATCATTCCTATCTCAACGATGCTGCTTGCTGACCACAGCAGGCTTATTTATTTTGTTGACGGGCCTTTAATGTATAAATTCAAAGAGAATACCACTTTCATAGACTCCGACAATATCAGCTATACTCTTGACCGGCTTGGCACCCGTAACAGTGTATCCAGCCTTTCTCCAGACATCCTTATTGCAGGAGACTCTGTCACCTTCGGCCTGAGAACAGGTGAAGAGCAGATCTATTCGAAGCTTCTTGAGCATGATCTTGACCAAGATGTCATGAATATCGCTGTGCCCGGATATAACATCATCCAGACTGAAGAGAAGATCAGGAAAGTATGCAATTTACTGGACTGCCATTTGATGATTGTAGGATATGCTTTCGGAAATGATGGGGGAATGACACAGACAGATATAGACAAAAGAAACATGGATACGCAAAAGGAGCGCATCATACTATCCTCCTCTTTTAAGAATCCGCCATATCTGTTTTCCGGCACCATAAGCAGAAGACTATCAAACTCTTCGTCATTCATGAGAAAGATCAACGGGATTGCATCAAGCATCTTTATCAGGCATCTCCGTCTTCCTATGCTCTTTGAAAAGGCAGACAAAGAAATTGAGGGCTCAATAGTCCGCCTGAAGAATTATTCAGAGGAAAAAGAAATGAAACTTGTATTCCTTTTGCTGCCTCCGCTAAAAAACAGAAAAGAATATACATATATTGAAGAATATGAATACTACTGGATAAAAGACCGGCTGGATGCATACGATATTGAATATATAGACCTGGTTGATGAAGGTATAGACTTTCACAAGTTCAGGATAGATGAACAGGACCCTGTCCACTATAATCCTAAAGGGCACAGGTATATCGCAGACATAATCCTACAGTTCCTTGAGACCAACACACTGTCTACTATCATGAAATCATGATTAAGAGTGCAAATGAAAAAAACCACAAGGCTCCAAAAGATATTATTGTTCCTGTATAGCCTTATCCTTGTTATAGCGATTATTGAGCTGGGGTTTGGTGAATCAGTCCTGGCTTTTGCCCAGAACCTGCATAACATGGACAAAGCAGGGGCAGGAAAGACCTATACGATCCTTGCAATAGGCGAATCTACGACAGCCGGCACAGGGCCAACCTGGCCAAATAAGCTTGAACTGATATTGAACAACCGAAGCAAAGAGACACGGTTTTTTGTCTATAATGAAGCCAGACCGGCTGTGCATACTGTGTATCTGACAGGAAAGATAAGCGAAAACATAAGGAACTATGATCCTGATATGGTCATCTCGATGATGGGGGTTAATGACGGATACGATTGGATCTATTCAGAAGAAGAACCAGGGCTTTTCAGCATAAAGAATCTGAAAACATACAGGTTTTTTCAATATTTATTCTCGGGCATGACCAGAAAAAGAATTTCCCGACCAAAAATACCTTACAAAGAGGAGTTTTCTGAAAAAGAGTATCCTGATTTAATCAGCCTTGGTCAGATATATCTTGATGATTACGGAGATATTACCAAAGCTGAAGAAAGCTTCGAGGCTGCCAGGAATATTAATCCGGAAAATGAGACAGCCTACATTATGCTTGGGATGCTGGCCAGGATCAAAGGGGACCTTGATGAATCTGAAGAGCTGCTGTCCAAATCCATAAGGCTCAACCCGACTATAGAAGCCTATCATCAGCTTGGGCTGCTTTTCCATACAAAGGGTGATGATGACAGAGCAGTTTCCTCATTCAATAGTGCAATTGAGCTTGACCCAGGTAACCCTGAAACATATAAAGGCCTTGCTTTTGTCCATTACAGCAACGAAAAACCGGATCTTGCAACTGAATCACTGAAAAAATCAATCAGCTTATCAGAAGATGATGAAGCATATACTCTTCTTGGAATGATCTACCAGGAAAAAGGAGAGGTCAGCAAGGCAAATGAGATGTTCCACAAAGCTGTGTCTCTCAACCCAGACAATACAAAAGCTGCCACGTTCTTGGTTTTTTTAGATGAAGATTCAGTAGCTGAGGAGTTCCAAACATATCTGAATCTCAGCGTCATTTCAGATCAGGAATATACTTATTACAATGCCACACGATATCATTACAACAAGCTGTACGATATCCTGAGAAAAAACCGGATCAAATATGTGGCGATGCAGTATCCCACATTAAATATCAGTATAATAAAAGATTTCTTCAGTTCAGAAGACCAGAAAGACATTCTTTTTGTGAGCAATGAAAATAATTTCAGAGAAGCATTGACTGAAGACAACTATTACGAGTATTTTGTTGATGATTTTGCGCTGCACAGGGAAGATGACTTCCCTTTCAAAGGCTGTTTCGGCCATACCACTGCAAAAAGCAACAGGCTTATTGCTGAAAACCTCGCTAACGAGATCCTTGAATATCTGCAGGTGAAGGAGATAGAATGAGGAAAGGAGAAAGGATGGGAAGAATGAGAAAAGAACAGACTACACTGATGCAGAAGATACTGCTGCTAATATTCTCTTTTGTCCTCACAGCAATTATCCTGCAGCTTGGTTTCGGAAAGCAGGCATTGCTCCTTGCCCAGAGAAGCAGAAGCCTAGGATCAAGCAGTCCCGCAACAGGAGAGGAAACATACAGGATACTGACATTAGGAGAATCGACAACCGCAGGCACAGGCGCTTATACCTGGCCTGCGCAACTTGAGACCATCCTGAACAACAGGAGCAATCACCTAAGGTTTGTCGTCTATAATGAGGCTGTCGGAAGCCTAAACACCTATTACATAATCCAGGAACTTGACAAGAACCTGCAGAGATATGACCCTGACATGGTGGTCACAATGATGGGTGTCAATGACAGGGGCTATAACCTGATTTACAAGCAGAACATATTTGAGAAGCTATTCTCAGGGATAGCCAATCTGTTGAACCTGCAAAAAAGCCAGGGCGACCGGAAAAATCCTATTTTTGAAATCAGCCATGATGAATCAGAGGATTTAGAAGAAACCGAAAAAAGTCTTATTGAATCCCTAAAGCTCAATGAAAGCGATGATGGTGTGCTCATCCGGCTCGGATATCTCTATATGGACCAGAACAGGCTGAATGAATCAAAGGAAATGTTTGAAAAAGCCCTGTCGCTCGACCCAGACCATGAATCAGAATACCTTGTAACAGGAATAATCTATGAACAGCTTGGAGATGTCAGGAAGGCTGAAGAGTATTACATGAAACTCAACAGGCTATACCCGGAAAATGAAAGGGCCTATGTGCACATGGCAATAATAGCGCAGAAAAAGGGGGATGATACTGAAGCTGAAAACATATACAGGGCCCTGCTGGAAATAAATCCTGAAAGCGCTGAAGCATATACTATGCTCGGGCTGATATACAAGCATAGGGGAATGATCAATGAATCTGCAGGTTACATGAAAAAGGCGCTCAGCATAGACAAGAACAATATCGAGGCAAGACATACCCTGGATAGCATAGAGAACAAAGAGGCTTTTGAAGATTATGATATCACAAAATATCATTATAACTTATTATACGATATATTGAAAAGGACAGATATAAAATACGTGGCAATGCAGTACCCTTCCTTAAGTGTGGATATCCTAAGACAGTTCTTCAGCAGCGAAGACCAGAAAGATATACTGTTTGTCAGCAACCAGCAAAATTTTGAGACTGCTTTAGAAACTATGGACTATAACGACCTGTTTTCCGATGATTTCGCAGATCAGGGCAACAATTTCACATTCAAGGGGAAGTTTGGGCATGCGACTGCTGAAGGAAACATGCTGATAGCTGAAAACCTTGCTAGCGAGATTCTAAAAGAATTAGAGTTAGAGTAATCACTTTATTATTTTCTGGATCAGTTGTCCTATTCCTGTCTTGCCGAAACTGCTTGATAGCCTGTATAAAGGGAACATTATAGATCCTCTATACTGCCCGATGAACTGGCTTTGCTTGAGCATGATTCCTTTGAAATCCTGCAGCTGGCTCCTCAGTTCCTCAATCTGGGATGACTTCTCCTCGATAGAGGATTCTTTCTTATTTCTCAGGTCTTCGATTTCATGCTGCAGAGCCTCAATCTTCCTGATCATATCATCATATTCCTTATTTGTCAGGACCACATTGTTTTCAGTCTTCCTCCTGAAATTGTTAAGGACCTGGGCAAGCTCGATTATCTCATATTTCTGTTCCTGGAGGAGTGTCTCAATTTTATTATTCAACTGAGATATTTTTTTATCCTCTTCTCCTATAAGCTGAGTCAGCCTGTGCGACTGCTCTCTCTGCTCTGAAAGCTCTGCCCTGAGCATCTCCAGCTCAATCTCAAGCCTTGATCCTTCCTTGCTTCTTTTCTGGGCCGGCATTATTCAGTCACGCTCCTGCCAGGTGAGTCATTAAGATCAGAATGGCCTCCTGAAGACTCAGTTATCTTTTCTCTTACCCTTGCGATATCTTCTTCGGATTTTATCAATTCAAGGATCTCATACTTCTGCTCCTGAAGAAGATATTCTATCTTCTGGTTCAGCTCCATCACTCTCTTATTTTTCTCATGCAAAAGCTCATTCAGAACAGTGTTGTGTCTCTTTGCTGAAGAGATTAGTTCCTTATAATGATCAATCTGGGCCTTCAGGTTTTCAGTATCTTCTATAACTCCCGCAGGCACATCGGCTCCCCCCATTTACCATTTGAAAATAGAAACTGTTTTTGTTTATATTTTTTGCGTATAGTCTGTCGCGGCCATAGCCACTCAACCCTTGACAGGCATATGATCCCATTCCGCCTTGATGAGCAGTTTTCCGAAATCCTTTATTTCTTTGTTTCTCACTCTGAAACCATATGCCCTGTCCCGCAAGACATAAGGTTCATAGCTTTTCTCATCATGAATCGAAACAGAGACAAAATAATCCCCTGCCAAAAGAGGAAGTCTTCTGATTATGTAATCGATATATCCTTCTCCCTGGATCTTGTCGATCTTATAGTTATGGTGCATCGTGTTCGGGCCTGTAAGCAATATCTGGCTGTCTGTGTAGATAGCTATCCCAAAGACCGGACCGGTTATCTTTTCTCCGGAAAAATAATTAATCCTTATCTTAAAATAATCATTTGTGGAGAACTCAGACCTGTCATGGTTTTCCCTGTCAAGAAACCTTACTTCTCTGATCAGCACATTTCCCTCTGAAACATGCCTGGTTTCATCAAGCCCAGAGATAACCTTGAGGATCCTGGCGTTGTAATCCTTATACTCTTCAAGCTTGTCTGTGTTCCTCTTTGGATTGTCCAAACTTAGGTGAAGAAGCTTATCTTTTATTTTTTCGCTGGCTTTCTGGGAATAGACCTTAAGGTAGCTGAGAAAGTCCTTATTGTTTGGCTGCTGCCTGGAAAAAGATTCAAGTATCCCTATTATCTGGTATACAAAATTATCGTTCTCCCAATTCAAGATGAACTGAGTGCCAGAGATATTCTCATAGAACTCTGTTGGCTCAGTATCGTTTTTTCGGAGATATTCAAAAAAAGAATTTCTCAGCCTGTCCAGACAGGCTCTGTCAAGATTATCATTAAATGCGGAAATTGTCAGCAGGAACCTGAAAAACTCGCTTGTCCTGAAGCCGTTGTCAAGAAGAGTATCTTCAAGGAAGCATCCAAGATATTCTTCAATGAGCGCTTTCTCCTCTTCCTGGTTCAGGTCATCTATGTTGGAAAGATTCCTGAGACCGTATAAGGACGCTATTAATTTTGATTTCAATTCAGGATCTTTTGCATCCCTAACACTTTTTATCCTTATCTTTATCAGATCCTGATCAAATGACCCTTGGTTGTCATGCATTACCAGATTAAGCTCATCTTTCTTCAGCTGCTCAAGTTGGTTAAGCAATGCATCCCTGCTGCCATCGCAGATCTCAAGCTCGATCCTCACCAGGTCCTGCAGCCTGTGCAGCTTATCGATGATCTGCTGTCTCTCTGAAGTTTTCTGCATGTCATTCTCGAACATGCTCCTTAAAAGATTGACATCATTATTCAGAAGATACTTTAGCAATCTTATCTCTTCCTGGAGCTTGTTCCTGATCTCCTTTGGCTCATCGTACTGATTCTTATTGTTTCCCGTAAAAAAAGGCAGCCCTGATATTCCTGTTATTCTTTTTTCAGGGGTCGGATCAGGAATAATCTCAGCTCCTGACTTCCATCTATTATACAGTTTAGTTATATTCTCATCAAGCCTCTGTTTCAGTTTGGCATCTGTTTTCTCAACATAATACAGTGTGACATCTGAGGGTTCTCCGTATTTCCGGACAACACCCCTATCAAGATATAGTGCCTTATCAGCGAATGCGATCACCTCATCAGCTGATTGGGTCACATAGACTACTGTTACACCCTTAGATTTCATTGAGAGTATCCTGTTGAAGCTTTTTTGCCTGAATATCCTGTCTCCTACAGACTGGACCTCATCAATAATAAGGACATCCGGATATGATACTGTAGCGATTGAAAAGGCCAATCTTGCAATCATCCCGAGAGAATATTTCTTTACCTGAGCATCGATGAAAGTCCCAAGTTCTGAAAATTCAATTATCTCCTTCATCTTCTGATTCAGATAGGACTTTGAATAGCCCAGCAGAGAACCATAGTAATAGACGTTTTCCCTGCCGCTGAGCTCAAACCTGAACAAAGAACCTGTGTCAAATACAGGGATAAGATTTCCGTGCACAGAGACTATTCCCTCATCCTGCTTCATGATTCCTGAAATGACCCTCAGCAGGGTCGACTTTCCAGCGCCGTTCGGACCCAGCACTGCCAGTGCTTCGCCTTTCCCAAGTTCAAAACTGATATCCTTAAGCACAGAAAATTCAGGGTTGAGTTTTCCGGATGATTTCAGGAAAGGGTTCCTATCATTCAACCTGAAACTTTTTGACACTCTTTCCAGCTTTATGATATTCATCAGAGATCCTCAGCAAACTTGTTATGTTTTCTTCTGTAAATCCCTGCCCCCAAAAGAACAAATATCAGACAGATGGTGAACGTAATTAATGTCTGCTCTAAGCTTGGTGTGTAATTATACATGAAGACATCTCTTGAATGATTGATTATCCTGGCAACAGGGTTCAGCATATAAAATTTCCGGAGAGGTTCCGAGATCAGCTGTTCAGAGTAGAAAATCGGTGTCAGCCAGAACCAGATGGGAGTTATTATTGTCCATATGTGTTTTATATCCTTAAAGTCAAGGTATATTGCGGTGATTATCATAGAGATTCCGAAGGTGCACATAATGAGAAGACAGATATAGGCAAGACCGAATAGCAAAGAGAAAATGCTGATTTTCAGCCGGAATATGAGCATCATTATCACGAAAAGGATGATGTTGATAAGAAGGTTCAGCAGAGATGTCAGGATAGCGCTCACCAGATAGACAAGAGGAGACAGGTTCAGCTTCTTTATCAGGTCTCCTTTTTCCTGGAGCGAATTCAGGCTGAGCTCTGTCGCATCATTGAAGAAATTCCAGATGATTATCCCTATCAGCAGGAACAGTTGATAGTTTGGGATCTCAAGATCCATTATAAGGGAAAACACAATATACAAAGTAACGAGGAGCATAAGCGGGTTCAGTATAGACCACATGTAGCCGAAGATCGGGCTCCTGTATTTCAGCCTGAAATCTGTAATGACAAGTTCCTTCAGTACATTAAGATTACCAAACCTCCCCATTTACTCTTCAAGAATAACAAATAAGTTTAGATATTTATATATCTTTGTACTCTCCGGTTGCACTATTTTGATAATCTGTATTCCGATAACATTGCTGCTTTTGACAAGCTTTATTAATATTAATCTTTTTGCTCTATTTGTGATGGGTGTTGTCTGAACTAAATTTCCTAAGCCTCAAGAACAGAAGAAAAGTAAACATAGACAGGGTTGCAGATTCTCAGAAAAAGAAAAAAGCAGCCAAGCCTGAATTTGCCTGCATCGGCATTACTGATTACTGTTTCTTCAAATGCAAAATGTGCGACAAGTGGAAAGAGGACATAAAGGTTATCAAAGGGACACCAAGGCCTAACCTTGAAAACTACAGATTATTCATTGATGATCTGGCAGAACTGGTAAAAGAAGACCTCAAAGGCCATATTGACAACAGGTTCACCCTGAACTTTGCTGGAGGAGAAGCGCTCACTCACGGAATGACCATCCCGCTTATAAGATATGCTGCAGACAAAGGATTCAAGACTCTTGTGGCAACTAACGGCTATATGCTGACTGAGCCCATGATCAAGAGGCTGCATGAAGCAGGGCTTACTTCTTTGAGCATCTCTTTGGACAGCATTGATCCTGAGATCCATGATATGATGAGAGGATACAAAGGAGCTACTGAAGCCATAATGAATGCTCTTAACATACTCAGGAAATACACCTATCCTAAGGTAGGCATATGCACTGTGATAAGCAGGCAAAGCTACCAGGGCATCCCTAAACTGATAAGCTGGGCAAAACGCCATGATGTTGTGAAATGGCTTTATTTTATGGCAGTCATGCAGCCCAACAACACTATCTTTGAATCAGGCTGGTATAAGTACCCTGAATTTAATATACTCTGGGAAGATAAATCCCAGAAAATGATTGATACAGTAGACTACATAATCGAAGAAAAAGTCAAAGAAGACCAGCTGATAAAACAGGAAAAACAGATCTTCCCCCTTCTTACGAATACTTATCCCCAGCTTAAAGCATTCAGGGACTATTTTGAGAACCCAGAAGACTTTGTCAAGAACAATCAGCCCTGCAACATGGATAAAGGCATACAGACAACAGAAGTTGGAGATATTTTCATGTGCTTCCATAAGAAAAGAATGGGCAATCTTAGGGAAGACAGGCTTATAGACATATGGTCTTCTGGCAATACTGAATCAATAAGACAGGA
>JAFGSP010000047.1 GCA_016934775.1 Candidatus Woesearchaeota archaeon
AATTTGATTCAGTAAGGTCATCAACTTTTTCCCAGCTTACTTCAAGGATTTCTTCTTCATCTGAATATTGTTTCTCTTTTTTGAATTTCCTGGATAGAAAGATCCTTATCCTGGAATCAAAAAAAATCTTTACGTCTTTAGCATAGAACCTGCTGAATGATTCATAGATAGGGTTCTCTTCAATCTCAGAATTGTAGCCTGTCTCTTCCAGGATCTCTCGTTTTATACCTTCTTTGAGCTCTTCGTTGTCTTCGACCATACCACCAGGAAGGCACCACAAAGAAGGATTCCATCTTGTCCTGACACAAAGAATTTTTTTTTCATAAACTATCGCTACGTAACAGGAATTCCTTTTTTTTGATTTAATTCCAGCTGGTTTGATTACAGGATTTCCTTGCTGATCATAGTAAGTGTCTTCTTGCATCAAAGAGTGGAATATTTACACCTTTATATTTTTTAATCAAAAAGACTTAGATACTCTCAAACAATTTGACAGCCTTGCTCTTCACAGCCAGTAAGAATCCGGCAAGCTTTGGTCCTCTTTCTTTGTTCAATAAAACAAGATAAGCTGCCCTGAAGAATTCTTTTGTATCAATATCTACTTCGTCCCTGCAAATTGTGTAGAACTCATTGTATAAGGTCTGCTCAGTCCACTTTCCTTTTTTTAATCTCTCAGCCACAAGCTTCAATGCCTTTTTCTGTTTTTCACTTAATTTGACATCAGGCACTTTTTCCTGGAGCTCAAACCTGTATTGGTCCTCAGCAAATTCTTTTATCCATTTCCTGGCAAAGCCCAGCCTGTCCTTGACATATTCAATTTCCTGCTTTGTCGCATCCTTGTAGACGTGTTCTGATTCTTTGAGGTTCTGGATAATGTCATTGTCATCCTCATAGATCTGGACAAGAGTCGCAGCGTGGATTAAAGGCACCTGCGGCGGCATCCTTTTAGGGATCTTCCCCACGTGGCTTAATTCATATATCCTCTTCTGCTTGATGTTCTCTTTCTCGCCCTGGTCCTCTTTTCCGAAATAGACACGTTCCGCCCGGTCATATCTTTCGTATAACAGGATGATGTCATTAGTTCCATAAGGGTCAAAATCAATCACAGCATTAGGCCTAGTTCTGACCAACAGAAACCTTAGCATCTTGGCAGGCGCAAACTCAATTGATTCTGCAAACCCTATTCCTCTGCCTTTGCTGGTGGACATCTTTTTCCCGCCGACCGTAAAAAATTCATAGCCCGGACCTGTGTAATAGCCGCTGCTTGGATATGGCGGCGGATAGTTGAAGACATCTACTGCTATCTTGCATGCAATAGTCCTTGAGCCGCCTTTTGTAAAATGGTCTTTTCCTGCAGTCTCTATGATGACTCCTTTTGAAGGCCACTTGGCTGCCCACTCAACTTTCCAGGGAAATTTGCCGTTTCCGTTGTAAGGAGAGATCCAGCCTTTGTATCCGCATCCTTTTCCCCACTTTACAACATCATTCCTGCATTCAAAATAAAGCTTCTCTTTTTGCTTGTCCCATTCAAGCGCAAGGGTTGTTGCAATCCTTCCGCATTTAGGGCATCTCACATTAAATGGCAGCTTATCAGCAGCTGCGACTTCCTCTCCATATATTTCTGAATAAATTTTCTGTATTTTATCTGCATTATCCAGGGCAATTTTTATTGTCTTGTTAAAAGTGCCTTTTTCATATTCTTCTCCTGTAGACTCAAGCTCTGCCTCTATCCCAAAATCAGGAAACAAATCAGTGACCTGGGCAAAATAATAATCTCCAAAACTTTTGTATCCTTTTACCGGGCTGGGGATGTATCTGAAAGGCACGCCCATGTATTTCTCATTGTCTTCTTTGCTAAGGACTTTTGAATATTTATCCAATGGGTCCATATCATCGCTGCTCAAAACAAACCTTCCCTTTACACCCTTATCCCTCAAAGCTTTTGCAATCGCATCATGTATGACCCAGCCCCTGCCTGAACCTATGTGGATGACTCCTGAAGGAGTCTTCTCATCATACACAAAGAACCCTGATTTTGCGACTATTTTTTTCAGCACAGGATTTTTTTTTACCCGCTCAATAGCCTCTTCTGCTATCTGGTCAGCCCAGTGCTTCACTTCAGAATCATGCTCTTGTTTTCCCATGAATCACTGGAATAGGATGGTGAATATAAATCTTACCGAAAACAGGATAATTAGAACTATTTTTATTACGAAGGAACAATATTTCTAAAAATATTGACAACCTTTCTCCCCACGTATTTCACACCCTCAATCCAGCTATACTCTGGTGAGAATCTTGCATACCACATATTATGAATTTGCTGTGCATAATGCGCCATATTTAACTTCAGCACCAATCTTGGATCAAGACTTATTGCTCCCCTAAAATAAAGAGACTTATCAAGAAATGTTTTTTCGCCTGGCAAGTCAAACTTTATGTCGTGTTCAGTGATGTCTTCCCAAGTTTTAGGATTGAATAAATCTATGCTGATTTCCTGAGGCTCATAAGTTCTTCCTTTTATTTCAGCTTTTATCCTGTTAGTCTGCAAATAATCAACAATATGCCGGCCCATGCATTCCAACAGGGCATCCCTATACCTGAAGTCTTCATTTTTCACATCAAGATTCTTTTCAGCCTTTGGCCATTCGAATCTATACCCTTCAAATAGATAGCTTGCGCCAAGGTAGTTTATCAGTATCTCTCTCAAAGAAGTTTGGCCTCTGGACATTGAAAAGGCATAGCCGACATAATCTTTTTTGACATCATCAATTGCTTTTTCTATTTCTGGCATTCTTTGATGGTCATCATGAAGCACATAGATGGGGTTACGCAGCCTCATCCTCATGTAATCAGACTCACCTGTATCTATTTCATGGAGCAGCCTGTCAATGCTCATCACACCTATTTTTACTTTTACTGGCAATGATGGAAGAAGAAAATAAGTCAATTTCCCTTTAGTTCTGTTTGCAAATCTTTGAGCAAATTCCTGGTTCCAGCCGAATCCTGAAGGTCCGCATAATGAATTGTAAAACCTTTCAATATCATCATAGATTACTATCATATCCATCCTTAGAGAAGGGTCTATTTCAGAGTCAGGATTCCTTGAAAATGCCGAGCCGTAGCCAAAAGCAAAAACCACATGCTCCAACTTATCAGGTGAAAAAGAACGCCAGACTATATCAGAAACACCTAATATTGAGAGTAAAGTATCAGCTCCGCCTTCACCAAAGGCATCAAGCATATCCCCCAGCGAATCCATGGTTAAAAAAAATAAAAACTTTATATTTAAACCTTTACTCAACCAGCACTCTCTTCATCACTTCAACAGCCTCATCCACGTTTTCTTTTGTTAAGATTAGCGGAGGTAATAGCCTCAGTATTGTCGAGCCGGTAGGCATTACAATAAGGCCTTCATCCTGCATCTCTTTTGCATACTGCCCCATCCTGACTTTCAGCTCGACTGCTATCATCAGGCCTTTTCCCCTGACTTCCCTTACAATAGGGCTGTCTATCTCTCTCAGCTTCCTGACAAAATACTCACCGACCTCGT
The DNA here is from genome assembly GCA_016934775.1 of Candidatus Woesearchaeota archaeon. Classification (GTDB taxonomy): domain Archaea; phylum Nanobdellota; class Nanobdellia; order Woesearchaeales; family GW2011-AR15; genus JAFGSP01. The sequence continues at coordinate 3,554 of JAFGSP010000047.1, forward strand.
TAGCATTTTCCAGCAGATTGTTGCTCTCTATGTAATTAAGAGTAGCAAGACCTGCGGCGCATACTAATGGATTTCCTCCAAACGTATTTGTGTGGCATCCAGAATACATTTTTGATGCAATCTCTTCAGTTACCAATACGGCGGCTGCAGGAATTCCTCCGCATATGCCTTTTGCAAGGCAGAGCATATCCGGAGAGACATTGAAATGCTCTATCGCAAACAGCTTTCCTGTGCGTCCCATACCTGTCTGGCACTCATCTGCGACAAGCAGTGCCCCGTGCTTTTCGCAAAGCTCTTTCACTTTTCCGATAAAATCATCATCAGGAATTCTGATTCCTCCCTCGCCCTGTATCGGCTCAAGAATCACAGCAGCTGTCTCATCGCTTATCACTTCTTTTAATGACTCGATATCATTGTATGAAAAATGCTTCACGTGCTGGAGCAGCAGGGGCAGATAAGGCTCATTATATTTCGGCAGTGTTTTTGTCAGGCTCAACGCCCCCAGAGTCTTGCCGTGATATCCCATTTTTGCCGAGATTATCTCTTTCCTGCC
>JAFGSP010000048.1 GCA_016934775.1 Candidatus Woesearchaeota archaeon
CTTCTTTTGTTATGTCCTTAAAATCTTTCTTCACTGTAATTCCCAATTTTTTAATCAAATTGAGAACAGACATAATGCTCTGTAATGAGTTAACCTTTTCTCTGAGTTTGTATGTTTGTTTATACTCCCTCATAGTTTGTTTTTGGCTTTCCAAGAGCTTCTTGTGGTTTAGTACATTCTCTATATACCGCCTTAATACCTCTTTTTTGTGTTCTTTTGGATTTTTAATTATGTTACCTTCATTAGTTTTTTTCATTAGTTTCACCTACTGTTCTGGATTTTGGACTACTCAATCCATTTTTATTCATAGTTGCAATTTCCGTAGAAAAATAGGTTAAAACTCACGAATACCCGTATAAACTTTTAAATATAAGATAATCAAAGCTATCTGGATGGTTATTATCCATGCGCCCCAGAAGAGGATGCCAAGCGGGGAGTATAACATAATTGTTCTTGCAGCCAGCGCGAAATATGCTGATACTGTTTCACGCGTTTTTGAAAAACATGACCTTGGAAGGGAAACCTTCTATAGATTATGCAGCATTGAATATGATATCGCGTTCGGGATCAGGGCAAGAGGAGAATTCAGCGACCTGGAGTCTGCTCTTAGAGACCTGGAATCAGGCTATGTCTGCGGACAAAGGCCGGAAATATCAAGATACACCCCAAAAGAGGGACTATCACCTCTGAGTCCTCAGTCTGTCAGGATGCTTGTGCAGAAAGGCAAAGAATAAAAAATAGGTCATTTGCGGCTATGTGTGTTTCCGCCAGGCACATAATTATGTATTACACCTTCTTTTGGCACGACAGATATTATCCTTTTCTCTCTAGGCCCTCTTATTTCTATATCAACAAATCGTTCCTCTTTGAGCAGAGGGATGAAAACTAAGGAGAAGATCAGCCTGAGCACTGCAGATATCCCAAAGATGAAAAGGAAAACATTCCCGGAGAAGTCAAGAGGAAGATTGCTTATCAGCTTTCCGCCTATCACAGCGCCTATGAATGTCATCACGCCTATAAAGAAATTATAATAAGATGTCATTATCAGCCTATTCTTGCTGTCTGTGGCATCCATGACAAAATTTGACGTGCTGAGGTTGTAGCCTGCCCAGACCGCGCCCGAGAACAATTCTATGATAAAAAGGATAATAGGTCTTTTGAAGAATATCCATAATACAGGCACTACCGGCACAAGAAAGCCTGTTATGCCGAGCATCCATCTGCTGCCGTTCCTGTCGATGTCTTCTCCCCATTTGTCCAGTACGATGAAGCTTGAAATGATTGTGGCTGCATTGATCAAAGAGAATGTTATGAAGTCAAGCTTGAGATATGTGAGCATGTATACAGCAAAAAATGGGCTGGCTATTCCGACTGCAAATTTCATCAGGCTGGCGTATATCACGAACTTCCCGAAATTTGTCTTGTGCATGCTCCTGCTAAAGTTCATAAAAGAGTCTGATTTCCTGCTGATTTCAGCTCTGGGCTCATAAAGCCTGGACCTTATAAGGGCTGAAACAGATCTTGCTAAAAAAGAGATTGCAAATATTATCATGAACCCAAGGTAGCTTTTTGCCTTGAACACTGCCAGGATCAGCCCGGCTGCCAGCGATGAAAAAAATGTGATGATGCTGGTTATCTTATTTACTGTCCCTATTGTGGCGCCTCTTTTCTCTTTGGCTATGACATCGCCGATAAGGCTGTTGTAAAAAGGGTTAAGAAAAGATGAAGCAATCATCTGCAATATTAGAAAATTCAGCAGCAGCATATAATTGCTTTCCCAAAAAATGGGCGTAAGCAGGATAGGTATCCAAAGCAGGGCATCAATCGCAGTGGACAGGACAATGACTTTTTTCCTTTTTTTGATTACATTCATTAGGTCAGCAGCAAACAGCTGGAAAAATGAGCCCATAAGCTGGGGAGCTGCAGATATGAGAGCTATCTGCTCGTTCCCTGCCTTTAGGGCAATCGCAAAAGGAATGATGAAGTTTTGTTTTATGCCATTGCTAACTGAAGCGAAAAACGTATCATGGAATATCAGCTTCACACTCGCTTCTTTTTTCTTGATGTCAGATGCCATATTCCCGCACGAATTAGTATATTAAAATGTATATTAGGATACACTATGTTGCTTAAATAGTTTACTCTATTAATTAATCAGGCATATGATTGACAACGACCCAAATTTTTCATCAAAAGCTTTAAAAACTTATTAATAATCACAATCTTTTGTCATGCAGACCAAATCCATCGACACACCGCTTTCTGAGATCACGTTGAGGAGATATGAGAAGCCATATAATCTGAGCAAGAGGGAGCTGGTTAGGAAGCTATGCCTTTCTCTTGGACTGCTCAATCCGGGCGATTCAAGGGATGTTATCGTTGATGTTCTATATGTCCTTTTAGAAGCCAATGCAGAGCAGAAGAAGCTTTCTTCAGAAGAGATAAGAGATGGTGTGCTGCAGCTCAGGAAGTCAGAAAAGCTGGATGAGACAGGGACTGCAGCGTCCAATATTCGGAGACAGATAAGGAGGCTCAGGGAGCTTCTTATTGCAGAGAAGGTGAAGAATGACTACAGGATAGCTGAGTTCGGCAGGCTGAAGGACATATTTGATGATAAAATCGAGAAATTCTTTGTGCCGAGCATCACTGAGCGCATCAGGGAATATATTGATGCGGCAGATGAATCTTTCTTGAATAAGAGGAACGGATAATATGGCAAGCTTTAATGATGTGACAATGACTAATCTCCGTAAGATTAAGAAGTATGGATTTAAAGAAGAAGATCTGAAGACAGTACACGAGGCCATGCGGTTAAGAGGGCCTGCGACACTTGTGCTTTTTAATACAGGAAAGCTGCTTGTCCAGGGCAGCCAGGACAATGTTAAGGATACAGTAAAGAAACTTAAGTTTCTCGGAATAACTCAAAGCAGAAAAAGTTTTACTGGCTGCGCTATCGGCACAGACGAGACCCTAAAAGGAGATACTTTTGGCGGGTTAGTTGTAGCCGGATTCAAGGCAGATGATGAGATAAGGGCAGAGCTGGGAGAGCTTGGCGTGAGAGATTCAAAAAAGATGCTCAAGCCTGAGATTGTAAGAGTTGCTAAGATTCTTATGGAAAAGTATCCAGAGAATTACCATATAGAGAGCTTGACCCCTAAAGAATATAATAAGGAGAATGCAAGGAAAAACGTGACAATGATTATGGATATTATGCATTCAAAATGTTATAAGGCATTGAAGAAAAGATCAGACATACTACATATTGTTGACCTCTACCCCGGCTGCTCGGTCGGAGATATAAAGGAAAAACAGGCTGAATCAAAATATCTTGAAGTTGCCGCTGCTTCTATCATTGCGAGATACGGCGGGCTAAAGCAGATAAGGGAGCTTGAGCAGCAGGCAGGATTTTTCATTCCCTTTGGGAGCACAAATGTGAATGCAGGGCTTCTGGAAATAAAAAAGAAATCACTGAGGCCGGAGAATTTTGTTAAGATGAAATTCAGGAATGTGCAGCAGTTTTTTGGATAGGCTTCTTTACTAATACTTCTTTTATGAAATACCTTAATCCGTTCAGCAGCAGCAATATCCCAAGCATGCTCAATGACATTGATATTATAAATAATGCCTGGCCCATGTGCCTGTAGTATACCTGCAAAAAAAATCCAATAATCGCAGAGACACTGCCTGCAGCCAGATAAGGTGCAAAGTGCAAAACTTCCTTTTTCACTTCTGACTCATAGAAAGGCCGCCTGTTCTTGAAATGCCAGACAATCATCATGCCTATTCCAATGAAACTGATCAGTATCCCTGAAAAAAAGAAAAGCACAAAATAATTGTCCAGCAGGCTGAAAAGGCTGTATACCTTGTTCACAAGGATTGATACAAACGTGAGAAATCCAAGGAAAAGGGTGAATATCGCCCTGTAGAGGATGTCATCATAAGCCATGGAATAGAATTGGGGTAAAGGGTTTTATATATTTTACTTATATTAGAGATTCCTGGAAGAATAAAATTACCCGAATATGCTGTGATAGAACTCAAAAATCCAAATACTTATAAATAAAATATTAATGATTGCAGTCTATGACCTTAGCAAAATTAATCAATGATTTAAAAGATGCAGTCAAGAAAGGAGGTATGGACATAAGAACTGCCTATAACTTTGCAGATGGAAGAGTAATTCCTCCTGAAGATATTGAAGATTTTAAAGTTAAGGTTGATGTTGAATATTCTAGAAAAGATAAAGCCAGTCCCCCCTATTTTATGAATATTTCAGGCAATTTTGGAAGATCCTTACATGACGTTCAACCTGTTTTGGATGATTTTCTTGCAGAATCTAAAAGCTTTAGTGTAGGAAGAAAAGTTGCAGAGGTGAAATTTGGTGTTTTCTGGACACCTGATGCATTTCTTAATGAGACAAAACTCACAGGCTTAGATGAAGTTGAAATAGCATCAATTGCATATACCTGCGACCAGACAAAAACAAGAATAGGTATTCCTGGACAAAGCCATGAGATTGAAACTACAACTAAGGGAACCAGAATGAGTATCAAAGCATCAGGGAATTATAGAAGACAGTTAGGGGAAATAATAGATAAATATAATCCTCAATACGCAAAAATAACATTGAGCCAGGAAGATGCAGAGAGACTTTTAAGAAATCTCAGAAACAATTTTGAAGGAAAAGTCAATATTGGCTTACTGGAAGAAGCCCTTCAACCTGAAGAAAGGCAGGTAATGAGTTTTTCAATAAGTGGTGGAATAGGATCTTATACACAAGAGGTAATTGAATTCATAATCCCAACAAAACACCTAAACTCATTTGAGATGACACTAGGATTACCGCTTCTTCATGCGCCATCAGAACAGGAGAGTCAGGTTGCTGAATTAATAAAAATATATGGGATAGGAGGTCTTTTGAGAAAAGAAAGGTTGTCTGACCTGCAGGCTCTTGCAAGAGATATCCGACAAATGGATTTAGGGATATTATATGGTCATCCTGTATTACCAATGTCAAGTGCAAAAGAATTGCTTGAGAGTGAAATAGATATTATTTCTAAAGGATATGATAATCTCATTTATCTTGGATTAAACTCCCGATTATTTAGGGGGGGGATTGTAAAAAGACTGGCAAGAGAACATTTTGGTGATGAAATTGTTGATGGATTTGATGAATTGACAGTTTACCAGTATGTAACAAAACTGAAAACATATGGTTATAAGCCGGAGTATGGTTTTGAGAGAGAACCAGCTTATGTTGCAAAAGAAAGGCATCTTCTTGAATGTTTTAGACAATCCTACTTCATAAATCCAAAAGAGTCTGTTCAAAGATTTAGGGATTGGTATCAAAATACTGAACCTGAACTGAGTGTATACGCCAAAGCAGATTCTATTGATGCATCATACCTAAGAAAGCTGAAGATACCTTCACAATCAAACTTATTTTCTTTTAGCATATCAAATAAGTGGAATTCTCAATACAGAAACAGTATAGCTGTCACAAGGATTTTACCATCCAGTGATGAGGTTTTCCTTTGGTCCAGAACAAGTATTGATTCTCCGATTCTATTGCCTTTGCAGGAACAAGTGATCCGTGAATTAGGGATACAAGTAATATAACTTTTGAATTTGAATAGACTCGGTAAAAAGAATCATATCTTAATATAGTCAGGCTTCTGTTTAGGTGTGAATTTCCACTTTATCTTTTCTTCCTCTATGTCTATGAACTTCATCACTTTCTGGGGTTCTCTTAGCACATATTTCAAAAGAAGGGTCATGTACAGTATTATGAAGATGCAGAATACTACTACAATATCTGTACTAAGTGAGAATTTGTTCAGGACAGTTGCCACAGCCATACCTATAGCAGGCGCATGCTGAAGCTCCATCAGTGTCATCAGTATGACTGAGGTGACGGCAGCAACAGCCACATTGAGATTACCCAGAAAATTTATCGAGGATGCAAAGTAGCCGATCACAACCGCAACCAGGTAAGCCCCGAATACCTTTTTTGTGCTGATGCCTTTCCTTGACAAAATCATAAAGACAGATGCTCCGAAAGAAGCGATTGTGATACCATAATCAGTGACATTAAATAGAAGCATAATGACAAACACAGTGACAGCCAGGCCAAGAGCCATTGCTAGGGAAACAGCTATGTGCTTCTTTACCTTGATCTTTTTTTTCATAGGCAGGTCACTCTAAGTTAATCACTATATTGATATGAATTTTATAATCATTATTAGTATTTAAATTTTGTTATTTTTGTATATGTGTATGGTAAAATGTATACTGATATAATTATTAGTAATAACAGTTCTAATCTAAAACTTTTTTAATCCATCCGCAATCCAGAAGGATATGCAGGATAAGATAACCGAAGAGAAGCTGAAAAAATACTTCTCCATCACGAAGGAAGCCCTGGAAATGGCAAAGGATAAATTTGATCCTGAAAGGCAGAGCCAGGCAGAGGACTTCTTTGACATGGCCTCAAGGTATTATTCTGATGCCCAGCACTTCTACAAGAAAGGCGATTTCATAAATGCGTTTGCTGCTGTTAATTACGCGCACGGCTGGCTTGATTCAGGGGCCAGGATCGGCCTGTTTAAGGTTAAGGATAATAGACTGTTTACTGTGGATTAGAATATAACTGTTCATTCTGGATTCTGAATGCCTGAATATCCTATGATCTCAAGAGCACCAGAGGAAGTCATAAGCTTATATGTTTCCTGCAAAGCCTTTAATGTCTTTTCCTTTTTTCTTCTAGGATTTTCCAGTAAAGGTATAACATAGGAAACTAGACAGATAATTCCGCCAAAACAACCAATTGGTTCTGTAGTGTCTATAATCTTCTTTACATCAGAACCAGTGACATGGCCGTTATAACAACCATGAATGAAGCTATCCTTTGATAATGAAGGAATATTCTGATTAAGAGGATCATTATTGTATTTCCAAAGAAAGAATTCGTTTCTTTCATCATTGATCCAGATATGATATTCAGCCCAGGCATCATTCTCAGGTCCATATCCTGATGAAATCAGAAATGAGCCTAATGACTCACGCTCTTCTCTTAATGATTCAGCAACTATTCTCTGAAGTTGTTTTTTTACATATCTATCAGAAGCAAACATACTGCCTATCATTTTCTTTCCTATAAACTATATATTTGTCAAAGCAACATATAAATTTTTCGTATTAGCACTATGAAATAGTAACCAAACCGCAACATTTATATACTATTACTACTACTTAGTAGGTAAAATGGTCAAAAAACACCTTTTCAAAGCCATTTCAAAGAGAATATTGAAGAAATTGCAGGCAGATTCAGGGCTTTTTATAGCTGCGCCAAGCAGAAAGACAGGATATAATAAGGCATGGATCCGTGATAATATCTATGAAGCCTTAGGCCTGGAAGCTGTCAATGATATCAAATCTGTAGAAAAGACTTATCACGCTCTTTTTGACATATTGCTAAAACACGAATATAAGATAGACTGGGCTATAAAAGAAAAGCCTGATGCTGCTTATAAGTATATCCACGCGAGATTCTGTCCTATAACTTTCAGCGAGTTCCACGAGCATTGGGGAAACAAACAGAATGACGCAATCGGAGGATTCCTGTTCAAAGTTGGAGATCTTTTTGAAAAAGGCATAATTGTTTTTAGGAATAAAGATGATCTGAGAATTCTTCAAAAATTAGTTTATTATTTGCAGAGTATTGAATACTGGCATGATGATGATAATGGTGTCTGGGAGAATGATGAGGAAGTCCATTCATCATCCGTGGGCGCGTGCGTTGCCGGCCTTAAAGCCATCAAAGGGCTTGTTACAGTTCCTGAAAGCCTTATCGAGAAGGGTGAAGCAGCACTTAAAGAGCTTCTTCCACGAGAATCAGTTTCAAAATCAGTTGATCTTGCTCAGCTTTCATTGATTTATCCATATAATGTTGTCTCAGACGGCATGGCTCTTACTATCCTAGAGAATGTAGAAAAATATCTTGTCAGGGAGAAAGGTGTTGTGAGATATTTTGATGACTATTACTATAATAACGGAGAAGAGGCGCAGTGGGTAATGGGATTTGCCTGGCTGGCCAAGATATTCAAGGATTTCGAGAATAAAGAAAAATACGAATTCTATATGAAAAAGCTCTACAGTGTCATGAACTGGAAAGGAGAGCTTCCTGAACTATTCTACACTGAAAAGAACAGGCTGGTCTCTAATGATAACACTCCATTGGGATGGAGCCAGGCTATGTATCTGGTTGCAGTGGCGTAATCCTTTTACTGCCTACACATCACAAGCGCTAAACCCGCAATCAGGGCAGAGCACACAGCCTTCCTGCTTCACGAGCTTAGTATTGCATTCAGGGCAGTTTAGCAGCTGTTTTGGATTTACCTTTAGGGCCATTCCAGATGCTGTTACAGTTGTCTGTCCGTGGCTTCCTGCCATGACCATCAACTGTTCTTGTGAAGGCATCTCTTCTGCTTCCATTGCTGCTATCTCTTCCTGGGGAACAACAGCTTCTTTAACATCATCTTGTTCTTCAGCTTCAGGCATTTCAGCTTCACTCTGCTGCTCTGATTCTTTCTTTACTTCTTTTATGTTCAGGACCTGGTTGCCTCTTGAGCCGTCTCTATAGACTGTTACACCTTTGCAGCCGTTTTTCCATGCAAGCATATAACCTTCCTTGACATCATCAATTGTAGCGCTGTTAGGGAAATTTATTGTCTTGGAGACTGCATTGCTCACATGTTTCTGGAATGCTGCCTGCATCAATATGTGCTCTTCAGCTGAGGTATTGAAGGACACTTCAAAAACTTTCTTTACATCATCAGGAACTTCTTCAATGCCGTCAAGAGTGCCCTGTTCAGCAACTTTTTTCATTAGTTCCTTGCTGTAGAATCCCCTGTCTTTTGCAGTCTTTTCAAAATGCTTGTTAACATAAGTAAATGTTTCCTTTATTGAATGGCTGTTCTTTATATAGGCAAGCGCAAAATTAGGCTCGCATCCACCGGATGAATCAGCCACCATGCTTAGAGTGCCGGTAGGAGCAATAGCTGTTATTGCGCAATTCCTGACTTTTCTGCCCTGCTTCTCGAATTCGCTTCCGCTCCATCCGGGAAAAACGCCTTTGGACTCTGCAAGCTCCATGCTCTTCTTCCAGCCTTCCTCGTCCATTGTTTTCAGTATCTTTTCCGCAACATCCCTGCCCTCTTTGCTTGAATAGGGAATTCCTAATTGATAAAGAAGGTCTGCAAATCCCAGCACACCTAATCCGACTCTTCTTGTCTTCTTTGCCATCTCTGATATCTCTGGGGTGGGATATTCACCAGCGTCTATGACATTATCAAGGAAATGGATAGCTGTCCTTATTGTTCTATTTAGTTTACCCCAGTCTATCTCTGTCTTGCCGTTTACAATTTTTACCATCCTGTCCAGGTTGATTGAGCCTAGGTTGCAGACTTCATAGTCCAGGAGCCATATCTCTGCGCAGGGATTAGTTGCCCTGAATTCTCCAAGATGCCTGACAGTATTGTACTTATTGGCTGTATCTACAAACAATACACCCGGCTCGCCTGTTTTCCAGGCATGATATGCTATCTTGTCAAAAAGCTCTTTTGCTTTCACTTTCCTGATAACTTTATTGTCTTTTGGATCTATGAGCTCATATTCCCCGTCATTCTCCACTGCCCTCATGAACTTATCATCTACCATCACTGAAATATTAAAATTAGTAAGCTGTGTCAGGTCGTCCTTAGCGCTGATGAATTCCTCTATGTCAGGATGCCATACATGGAAAGTCGCCATCTGCGCACCTCTCCTGTTGCCCTGCATAATTGTTGAGCACATGACATTGAATACTTTCATAAATGATATCGGTCCTGAGGCTACACCGCTGCATCCTGAGACCCAGGAATTCTTTGGCCTGAGCGTTGAAAAGCAGTAGCCTACTCCGCCGCCTCTCTTCTGGATCAATGCTGCCTTTTTTACAGCCTCAAAAATGCCTTCCATGCTGTCTTCTACAGGGATTACAAAGCAATTAGCCAGGTTTTTTACTGGCGTGCCTGCATTCGCCATTGTCCTTCCTCCGGGAAGGAAATCAAGGCTTACAAGAACATTGTAGAATTCCTCTTCAAGAGCATCCGCAGCGGCCTGGTCTTTGTATTCTGCTTCCGGAGACGCTATTGTGTGTGCGATCCTCCTGTACATCTGCGGAGGGGTCTCGATGACATTGCCTTTTTCATCTCTCCTTAGATATTTTGCATATATTATCCTCAACTGGTTCTCATTGAAGCTAAGCTTATCATTGTCACTCAATCCTTTTTCAAACTCTTCGAATCCATCGGTTCCCCTCATTCCCATCACCCTGATAAAATTTGTTACTATACAACCAGTTGTGTGCTAGATTTAGAAGATACACAATATCTTGTTGCACTCTATTTAATTGGGAAACAGATATATAAATATTTTTAGACCTGAAAATATGTTTTATGAAATATAGTTTAGAAGGGTATGGAAAATAAATAAGGTAGTAGTTATCTTTTAGTATCCTATGTACAGTTAACAATATATTCAAGAAATCTTCTCTAACAAACCGAGATCGCTGAACTGCTCCAGCGCGCATTCTTTGCAGTAGCAGTCTTTTATCAGGCCCTTTATGCAGTACTCAGCCTCTCTCTCCTCGCAGAGGATGCATTTCCTAATTGTCTTTACAGAAGATTTTACTACTGATGTTATTGATTCCATGAGCACAATAAGGCTTACTTCTTTTTTGTCAAATCCTTTCTCAGGAGCTTTATCTCATCAAGCTGGTCATGCACAAATTCGCGCATCAGCTTTATCTCAGTGACATGCTCTCTCTGGATCTGGCCAAGCTCTTCCTTCATATCTTCCGTAGCTGCGGTTACGATTATGAGGAACAGCAGCACCATCCAAAGGAACAGTGTTGAAAGCCTTGACCATCCAATTGAAGTATTAGTCCTATCTGCCAGAACAAGCAGATAGAATCCGAAGAACGTGATTCCTATGCCTACAGGAAGAAGAAGTTTTTCAAAAAAATTTATTTTCCTCCCGAACATATAAGGTTTTCCCTCTATTTTTAGTTTATATTATTTGAAAGTTAAGAGGAGCCGTGTTTATAAATTTTCCTATTTTCAGGCCGGAACTGAACTCTTCCAGCAGGTCTGTGAAGGACTTTTTCTCTTTTATCTCTACAACATCTGCAGTTATATTCAATTCTGATTCTACAAAGACAATAGCATCCTGCATCGTACCCAGCTCATCTACCAGGCCAAGCTCTTTTGCTTCTATGCCAAGGAAAATCTGGCCGTTTGCCATCTTCTGGACATCTTCAACAGAAAGGTTTCTGTTCATCGCAACCTCATCCACAAAGAATTTTTTCATCTTGTCAATAATCTGCTGATAAAGCTCTCTTTCAGCTTCAGATGGCTCTTTATAGGGAGATCCCATGTCTTTAAACTCTCCTGAAACATATCTCTGATAAGTCACATTATATCTGTTCATCAGGCCTGAGAAATCAAGGTAAGAGCCTATGACACCTATACTGCCAGTGATGGACATCCTGTTTGCTACAATATGGTCAGATGCGCTTGCTATCCAGTATGCTGCGCTTGCTCCCATGTCCCTGATAACTGCTACTGTTGTCTTATTTATGGATTTTATCTTCTGGCCGATCTCGTCTGCAGCCACACCGCTGCCGCCAGGTGAATTTATCTCTAGGATTATCGCCTTTATATTTGGGTTCTGATCTGCCTTATCCAGGCTTCTCATTATGCTGTCGCTTGATGAAATATCTGTGCCAAAGCCCGAAGAACCGGTAGTAGTTATTGCGCCCTGGATCGGGATGATTGCTATGTTGCCAGATTCGTTTTCAAAGTCAGGACTGTAACTAAAAAACAAGGATATGAGGATGCTGACAATATACAGCATCGCAAGAATCTTCAGTGTAGTGAATATCTTTGATTTAAGGGGTCTTTTTAGGACTTTTGTCATATGCTTATCTCCTCCACTACAAGAGTCTTTGTAAGGATATCTGACAATCTCTTTCCTGAGAATACCATATATAACGGGTCAATTATCCATAATAAGGTAAAGGGGAACACAGGCAATATGGCAAGATTCCTGCTGATAAGCCTCCATATTGTTAAACTATCCTTTTTTATCATAGGGACAACGTATAACTTGAATAGCATCTTTCCTGGAGTCTGCCCTAGTTTCAGGTCAAATAAGAAAAAATAAGCAAACATTAATCCGAACATAAACAATATCATCATAGTAATCTGGCTCATCATATCAGATTGTTCAGCAAGATACCTGTAGTTTTCCATTATGTTATCTGATGAGGGCAAAGAACCGCTTAAGCTTGCTGAAAACGGGCTGAAGATCACAAGTTGAATAACCAGAAGATCTGCAATAAATGCCAATACCCTTTTCCACACAGGCGCAGGAGTAAGCATTGTCCTTTGTCCCGGCAGATTTAGGTCAACCATTATTTTTTTGAATGGGCTCTGGTTTAAATATTTTCTGATATGTGCATGAAAACCTTTTTATATTCTTCACAAATATCAGGAACCAATGGCAAACCTGGCAGTGGATTTTCTCGGTATGAAGATGAAGAACCCTACTGTGCTTGCTTCAGGGATAATGGATTTTTCTGCAAGTTCTATGAAGTATGCTGTTGATAGCGGCGCCGGCGCAGTTGTCACGAAATCAATAAGCCTTGAGGAAAGAAAAGGGCATAAGAGCCCGATAATCATAACAGAGAAGGCGTTTGTCATGAATGCTGTCGGCTTGTCTAATCCCGGCGTGGATGCTGCAGTTGAAGACATTAAAGACCTAAAAAAGAAAGTTGATGCTCCTGTGATAGCAAGCATTTTCGGGAAAGTTAAAAAGGAATATGGAGAGATGGCCCGCAGGATTAGTGAAGCCAGGCCTGATATGATTGAAGTAAATATTTCCTGTCCGAATGTTGAAGATGAGTTCGGGAAGCCCTTTTCCCTGGAATGTGAAAGCGCTGCTGATGTAACTAGGATTGTGAAGGAGAATACAAAGATTCCTATAAGCGTGAAGCTGAGCCCGAATGTGCCTTCTATTGGAAAAATCGCAAAAGCTGTCGAAGATGCAGGCGCTGATGCTATTACTGCCATCAACACAGTCGGCCCTGGAATGGCAATAGATATAGAATCCGGAAAGCCTATCCTTAAGAACAAAGCAGGGGGTGTCTCAGGCCCTGCGATTAGGCCGCTTGCTGTAAAGGCAGTCTATGACATTTATGAATCTGTCAGCATACCAATAATGGGTGTCGGCGGCATCACAACAGGCAACGATGCTATAGAGATGATAATGGCAGGAGCTTCTGCAGTCCAGATCGGAAGCGCAGTCTACTATAGAGGGATTGATGTGTTTTCTAAGGTCTGCGATGAGGCCAGGGAATTTATGGATAAGCAGGGTTATTCTAAGATAAAGGACATGGCAGGGATTGCCCATGAGTGATTTTCGTGACAAGCCGGTGATGGCAAAGATAACTAAGATAATAGATGAGGCAGAGGGCATAAAGACTTTCTATGTTGAGTTCAGGCCAAAAGCAAGACCTGGCCAGTTTGTCATGTTGTGGATACCTGATCTTGATGAGAA
>JAFGSP010000049.1 GCA_016934775.1 Candidatus Woesearchaeota archaeon
ACGGAAGAAACGGAATCGGATTAAAGAACCACCCTGACAGAGAAAAGGTTGTTTATTATTCTACAAATCCACCATCCGGCTGCAAGACCCTGAAGATCAATCTGAAGAAGATCAGGCCGTCTCATTTTTCAGGAGTAGTTGAATGGAGCGACCCGCAGCAGCAGTGCCTGAGCTCTTATTACAGGGAATACGGAGAAAGATGGATAGAATCTATGATAATGCAGAAGCCCCTCACTGTGCAGTATGCAGAAGGGACACTGGCTGTAGTCAGAAGAAGGCTGTTGTCCATACTTGACCTGGAATGGAGCAATAACCAGTTATTTTCAAAGGGTGTTTTTGACCTGAAAGCAGGAGAAACCACAATATCTGAGATGATCGACGAGCTGGAGCAGGCCAAGACTGTTATAATAGACACATCAGCATTTTCAGGTTCTGCAGAGATACTGGTCGGAAGTCTTGCTGCTTCAGACGCGTTTTTGAGGTACAGGAATTATAAAAGCAAGGGTTTGCTGAAGGATAAGCCTGTTATATCTGTAGTTCTGGAAGAAGCGCCAAGAGTGCTGGGCAAAGAGGTTTTGGAAAAAGGAAGCAACATATTTTCAGCAATTGCCCGTGAAGGAAGGAAGTTTAAGATCGGGCTGTATGCGATAACACAGCTGCCTTCATTGATTCCAAGGCAGATACTGGCAAACATGAACACAAAGATAATCCTGGGCATAGAGATGCAGCCTGAGAGACAGGCAATAATAGACAGTGCTTCGCAGGATCTGTCAACTGATTCACGGAATATAGCTTCTCTTGATAAAGGGGAAGCGATAATCACCTCAAATTTTTCCAGGTTTGCTGTTCCCATAAAGATTCCCTTGTTTAAGGATATTGCTGTGAAGACTGAAGACGAGAAAACAGTGCAGGATTACATAGGGATAAAATTATAGGAAGATATTTAAATTAAGAATTCTGATTCTGGTTTATGGATGAAAAAGAGCTAGAGGAGATAAGGAACTATATCTCTTTGATGGAGCAGTTCGCCAAAAGACAAGAGTCTCTTATAAAAGGAATTGAGCAGAGATTCAATACATTATACGAGCACAGAAAGATGGCTGCTAAGATAATTCTTAACGCAAGAGAGATAATATCACATTTTGACCTCAATAAAAAAGACAGGATGGTACAGGATGCTATAGCTATGAAGAAGTTCGTGATGCAGAGTTTTGAGCCTCTGATAAATGAAGAGATAAGGCTGATGGACGAGAACTGGCATATCATGCTGCAGGAGAACCCTTATGCTCTGCGTCAACAGAGAATCTTCGCAAGCAACTATCTCAGGCTGAAAAGGGATTTTTCTGAGGGTATGATCAAAAATACAGAAGCAGGGAAGCAGATCAAAAAGGAGCTTGACGAGCTAAAAAGAATACTAAAAAAACAGAATGAAAGAGCAGACATATACTCTTTCCTTAAAAACATAATACGGAAATCACAGCAGTATTCAGCAGCTATAAAGGTTGCAGTCTTAAGGGAGCTTGAGGTGCTGGATAAATTTGTGTTCAGGGAAAAATACCTGCCAGATAAAGAAGGACTAAAAGATTCTGCGAACAAACTTTCTAAGCTGGTGGATAAACTGACCAAGCTGCTAAGGCAGGAGAAAAGAGATGTAATAGACCCTCTAAAATCCACACTTCATGACAAAAGAGATATGAATGAGGCAGTAGCCAACAGCATAGTCAAGCAGGGGGCTAAGATAACTATACATATGATAAAGGATGATCTGAGAAGATTAACTACAAAGCCTGAAGAGGTAAGATTATATGCCAAAAAGATGCTTAGAAACCAGGATTATTTCTATCCTGAAGAAATGAAAGGAAAGATAGGAGACTATCTTGAAAGAGTTGACGAATGGGCAAGGATAGAAGAAAAAAGGGAAGGTGGCACAATAGACGAGACACTGACGTATCTTAAGAACAAAAAGGCATTTGAACAGGATATAGACAGAAAAGAGATACCTAAGGCGAGGAGAACTGACGGGAAATTCTCAATTGCGCTGCTGGATATAGATCATTTCAAAAAATTCAATGATACATACGGCCATCTTGTCGGAGATCAGGTCTTAAAATTTCTGGCAGACATCATGAGAAAGATCCTGAGAGGAGGAATTGATGAGGCATACAGGTGGGGAGGAGAAGAATTTGTAATGCTGTACTCTGATACAGATAAAGCAGGCGCAAAGGCTGCAGCAGAAAGGCTGAGAAAAAAAGTGCAGACACAGTCAAGGAAAGAAATGACTTTAATAAATGAGATACACCCTGTGCCAGCGGGCAAAAGAAGAGAACAAATAACAATCAGTATAGGGGTAGCAACATTTCCAGATGACGGACTAACCAGGAAGGAGCTTTATGATAAGGCAGACAAAGCGCTATATTATTCAAAAGAAACAGGAAGAAATAAAGTTACAGCAGCAGGAGAGCATAGACTTCTGGAGAAAAAGGAAGATATAGTGGATGTTTAATTTTACTTACTTATTAGTA
>JAFGSP010000050.1 GCA_016934775.1 Candidatus Woesearchaeota archaeon
GTTTCAATAGCCTTATCTTCTTATTTCATTCATTTTGACGATATAATTTACAGAAAACTTTCAAAACCATTAAGTATATTTGAAATCAATTTGGATCCGACTGAGATGGAATACATGCCAAAAGAGGCAAATCAGATAAAATATGATATCATACTCTGCGGTTACGACAGAATAGGCTACAGTGTCCTAAAGACACTGGAAAAAATGAAAAAAAAATTCATTGTTGTCGATTTTAATCCAGATATAATAAGAGAATTAGTCAAGAGAAAAATCAACTGCATTTACGGCGACATAAGTGATGTTAATATTTTGGAAAGATTGAATCTTAAGGATGCAGAAATGGTTGTATCAACAATACCTAATCTTCAAGATAACAAGCTTTTAGTCCAGGAAGTGAGAAAAGTAAATAAAAAAGCAGCATTATTTTTGACAGCAGACCAGATAGATGAAGCATTGGAGCTTTACAATAAAGGTGCAGATTATGTGATACTCCCTCACTTTTTAGGGGGAGAGCACATATCAGTATTGCTGGAGAGTCATAATGGCGAGGTAAAAGAACTTATAAAGAACAAGTTTAATCACATAGATGAGCTTAAAAAAAGGATGGGCTTAGGGCATAACCATCCATCAAATTAAAAATGGACACAAAACAAATAAAAGAATTAAGGGCAAAAGCAAAATTACTTGAACCTATAGTCCGAATAGGGAAAAAAGGACTGACAGATGAGACAATAAAAGAAATAAAGAGACATCTGAAAAAAAGAAAGCTGGTGAAAGTAAAGATACTCAAGTCAACAGAAGACAGAAAAAAGATCGCAAAAGAGCTTGCAAAAAAAACAGGCGCTGAACTTATAGATGCAGTTGGTTTTGTAGTCGTGCTTTTTTATAGAAATATATATAAACAAAATTAGCTTAAATTAAAAAAAGAGGCGTATGGCAGGAGACTTCAAAGAAAGGATGGAGAAAATCACAGAAAAGTTTGTTAAAGAAGGGACTATGTCTTTTAAAGAAGCATTAAGCATAAAAAAACCAGAAATGATAGAAACATCCCTTGGAGTTTACACAAATACAAATTATCCGGATCCTATAAACAGATTCTTTTTCGTCCATGAGACATTCCAGAATTCAATTGAAGAAATGTATTTTTGGATTATGAATCACCTAAAGGATGATTTAGGTCTTCACGAAGTTGACAAGATAACAGACATATTCTCAGCTTCTGAACAGAGCGCATTTTTCGGAGTTTCACAGCATAGGCTTGGGATACAGCAGGATAAGATCTCGCAGTTTATGGGTACAATAGGAAAGATGACAAAAGAACTTTTCCAGCTAGTCAGGGAGCTGAGAATAATTGATGAGAGATTAGATCTATACAACAAAAGCAAAAAAGGAGATAATGCTGCAGAAATATCCTTGAAAGGCTATTGGATAGATCTGGTTGAAGGCGGCTCAAAAAACCCTGCTTCTACTTATGGAATGGCTTCGCAGGTAGGTTTTGCAACACTGCCTGACCTTTTTTTCGCAGCACCTGCTAGTTTGAAATCAGACGACGTTGACAAATATGTGGATGAAAAGCTTGCAGAATTCAACAGAAAAGTAAGGGAAGTTCTAAAAAGAAAACTAAAGACTTTCCTTGTGTGGAAGGAACAGACACACAAAGAATTAGATACAAGAAGAAACTTCACAATAAAATACTTGAGGCAGCATTATGTCATAATCAAGACATACATGTCATGGGTCAAACCATACTTAAGAAACGTCAAAAGGATGACGATGGATGAAAGCAAGATGATATCTGCTGATCTTATCGGAGCATTTGAAGGCTCTGTTGTTGAAATAGAAATCCTGACAAAAAAGAAAATCGGAAAATATTATGCATGCATTCTTGCCCATTGGTTTTACAGGACAAGACCTGCTATGTCTTACCAGCAGGAAGGATACCAGAGGGGACCAATACACGTAGGAAGGGCAGAGATGACATTAAGAAATTATGTCTGGACAAAAGAACAAGTCGAAGCTTATAAAAAACTAAAGGAAGAAGAGGATTTGGAACTTATAGGTTCGATAGATGATTCATTGAAGGAAGCGATGGATGCACTAGGTGATGACCTGAAAAAATATCTTGAAGAAGGCGGAGAGAAATTTGAAAAAGAAGAAACAAAGGAAGAGCCTAAAAGAGCAGGTCTTTTGGATCCTTTTGTTTCGCTTTTCAAGGGATTTGGAGATATTGGAAAGGCATTTGTTCCTGAAAAGAAAAAAGAAGGACCTAAAAAACTGACAAGATCAGACATTTTGAAAAACAAGGATGATTTCAAGAAAGCAGAAGGAACAGCAAAAGGGCAGATGTACCAATGCTACAAAAACTACAAAAAAGCCCACAAATTCATTCACTGGTAATTTATGGCAGAAGAACTGGAAGATATCAAAAGATTACCTCCTGAAGAGAGGATAGCTAAATTAAAGGAGTTAGAGGAAAAAAGAAAAAAAGAGATTGAAAAAGCACAAGAGCTGGTAAGGAAGAGTGTAGAAGAGATAACAAAAGAAGAAGCGAATAAGTATATTGAAGAAGAGGAAGAAACAAGAAAGGAAGAGGAAGAGAAAAAGAAAAAGGAAATTCCTCTTGAAGAAACAGTAATTCAGGAAGAGCCTAAATTAACACCAGAACAAGTCGAAGCTCACAAAGATTATGTTCAGCACTTAAGACAGGAAACAACAACAAAAGATCTGTATAATCTTGCAAAAAACATCGCAGAAGATGTCCAGGAATCTGGTTATTTGAGCATGCAGAATCAAGGAATGCTTAGCGATATTGAACGTGCGCAGCAGTACAAAAAGCAGGACATTGATACAGGAAAATACAAGACAGCAGGCGAGGAGATAACTGATCTGCTGAGTGCAACAAAAAACATAGTTGATGATATAAGAGGGAAATACAAAAGATAAAACATGCAATTCGGAACAGGATATTACGGACCAATGGATCGCGAATATGAACAGATTAACCTAGACAGTTACCCTTCTTTAGAAGAACCGATTGAAAAAGAACCAGTCGTAGGTGTTTCTGAAATGGGTATTTCTGTAACAGAAGGAGGACGTTTCGGTCCTTTAGGTCAGTCTGTACAGGCTGCTATCCGCTTAGGTGCGGGAAGAATGGAGCTGGCAACAGGGATGGGCGGAGGTCAAGAACCAGTTGGTGCAGAATCATACGGCAAGGAAGCAAGAGAAGAATTAAGAGAACTGGCAATGGCAAATGAGATAAGCTATACCTCTGTTCACGCACCGGTTCAGATAGGGAATCTTTCTGGTTACAATTCTCAGCAAGGAACATTCAGCGATGAGATGAGAGCTCAGGGACTTGAAGAGATCAAATCAGCAATAAGATTTGCAGGAGACGCTGCCCAAGGTGGAGCAGTTGTTGTCCATACTGGAGAATTCGCAAGACCTATCAGCGGAAGATGGGACAGCGATCATTATCAGTTTGTAGGTTACCCTGAAGAGAGGGAAAAAGCAGTTGCGCAGATGGTCGATGACAGGACAGGCCAGATTCTTATGCAAGTCAGAAAAAGCCAGATAGTCCATACTCCTTTGTGGCTGAAAAGCGATAAGGAATCCTATGTTGATGAGAGAGGGAACAGGGTTGAAAAAGGGGACTATGTTGATTATGAAGGAAGAAAAGTGGATGAAGCAAACAGAGTTCCTGTTTATGATGACGATCCTAGTTCTCCAAATTACGGAAGATTTAAAGTCCAAGCAAGAAGATGGGAAGATTTTGAGAATGAGGCAACACAGAAGAATATAGATAAGGAATTGGAGTATGGAAGAGGTCTAAGGCCTAACGAAGTGACAAAACCAGAAGAACTTTTCTTAAGAGAGCAAGTGCGTTCCAATATCGATCAGGCAAGAGGTTGGTCATTGTACCACATGCAGAGATTTTCAGAGAATAACAAAGATCTTGAAAAACTTAAAGAAGCAAAGAAATTCTGGGATAAAGTCGAATCAGAAACAGATGAAGAGGAAAAATGGAGACTGAAACAGCAGTTTAAAGATAGGTTTGGAGGATTAGTGCCTGCTGAAGCCCAATACCCTTCCCAATTTTTAAATGATACTATAAATGAACTGAGAAAGCAAATAGAGCACACTCATCAGAGCGCTGTATCTTACGAACAGCAGGCAAAGGAGCAGCAGGAAATTCTTAAGCACGCAAAACCTGTTGAAAGATACGCAATAGACAGGTCTTTGAACTCATATGCAGAGGCAGGGATAACCGCGATGAAAGAGACAAAAACAAATCCGCACATCAAAAGAGACATATTCA
>JAFGSP010000051.1 GCA_016934775.1 Candidatus Woesearchaeota archaeon
ATGAAGTTGAATCTTTTTTATGTGATTATATTTCTAGTAAAAAATAAGAAATAACTCTTTAAATAGGTTAGGGCAGAATGTCCAGTGAGTCTAGTGGGGATATCAATCTGAGCGAAAACAAACAAATAAGTTATAAAGGTTTTCAAAACTCACAAAGCATCTTCTGTCTCTTTCCTCCAACTTCGATAAAAGGCTTTGCTCTCTTCACCCACCCGCCTAATTTATGCAGCTGCTCATATCTTGTTATTTTCTCTTTTTTGTGGATGATTTTTACAGCTGTCCTCGGACCTATTCCCGGGATTCTTATCAGCTCTTCATAAGATGCCTCATTTATATCAACATGAGAATCAAGGTTCTGCATAGCCAATGCCATCTTAGGGTCTTGTTTAGGAAGCATGCCTTCATCCATAATTGCATTAAATTCCTTGACCTTAAACTTATAGCACCTCATAAGAAAATCTACATTGTAGAGCCTGTTCTGCCTTGATAATGACTCTGCCTTTGCATTCTCAAGAGGAGTTCCCTTGACAGGACGGAATGCAGAATAATATACTCTCTTGAGCTTTAGATTTGAATATCCCCAATCTGTCCTTTTTATTACATCCTTGTCAGTAGACATCTCGTTTATTATCATCTGCGTTGCCTGGTTTCCCTTTAGCTTGGCAATCCAGGTCTGCCTTTTCAGCAGGTCATTCTTATAATCCTTGCATGAGGATAATTCAGAAAGAACACTTTTCGTGGGAGACTCAATATTTATGCTCATTCTGCTTGAATACTCTGCAGCTTCCTTTACCTTGTCATAAGAAGTTCCTGGCAACACCTTGAAATGGATATATCCCTTAAATCTGTGTTTTACTCTTAAGGTCTTTACAACGTCAATCATCTTATCTGTGATTTTATCCGGCGCTCCGGAGACAGCAGAACTGATAAACAAGCCGTTGACATCAAGTTTTGTGTGCAAATAATTAAACAGAGTTACAAGCTCTTTGGGCTCATACTTAGCTTTCTTTTTTGTGCAGCTGTTTGAATTACTGCAATACTTGCAGTCAAACGAGCAGTTGTTGTCCATCAGTGTCTTGAATATCCTGCATGTTTCATGCTCTGCTTTTGCATGGTATATCCCGCAAAGCCCCTGGTTGACATTGACCTCGCACATCTCCGGCCCGCAGCTGTCGTATTTTCCTGCCTTGCTTAATATATTTGCTTTTTCAAGGACATTCATGCATTGATTAAAGAAAACTAAGTTTAAATACCTCACAATAACATGTCCACTGGATTTTATGTCCAGTGAGAAAAAAATTACTTTTGACTTAAGACTTTCCCGCAGCTCTCAAACTTCTCTCCATCCAAGAGTTTCCTCAGAACATCTTTAAGCTCAGTTATCTTGACCCTTATCTGCTTTGTAGTATCTCTGTCTCTGATTGTGACAGACTTGTCTTTTTCAGTATCAAAATCAACTGTTACACAGTAAGGAATACCAATTTCATCAGCTCTTGCGTATCTTCTTCCCACACTTCCAGAACGGTCAAACATAGAAATAAAATCTTTTTTCAGCAGAAGATAGACTTGCAGCGCCTGCTCTTCAATCTTATTCACGAGCGGAAACACTGCAACCTTGAAAGGAGCCAATTTAGGATGCAGTTTCAATACAATGTTGCCCCTTTCTTTATCTTCATGATACGCATCATACAGGAAAGCCAAAAATGCCCTGTCTGCCCCGAATGAAGGTTCGACTACCCAAGGAATCATCTTCTCTTTAGTCTCTTCATCAAATATATCCATCGGCTTGCCTGAAAACTTCTGGTGCTGTGTCAAGTCAAACTGTCCCCTGTTTGCATTTCCATGTATCTCTTTCCAGCCGAACGGGAAATTATAGTCAATATCAAAAGTTCCTGAAGAATAATGGCTTAATTCTTCACTTGTGTGCTCTCTTATCCTTAGATTCTTTTCCTGCATCCCAAGCTCTGTATACCAAAGATAGGATTCAGCAAGCCAGTAAGCATGCCACTCCCCCATCACTTTGTTTTTCACAAGCTGGGAAATCTTAACTTTTTTCTGCTCTTTTTTGCTCTTTTGAGCAGACTCAGAATAAAATAGCACTTCAAGGTCAAGCTGCCTTTTTGACAGCAGCGGGCATTTTTTTTCTTTTGGCCTTATGAAATACTCAATCTCCATCTGCTCAAATTCCCTTGTCCTGAACAAAAAATCCCTTGGTGATATTTCATTCCTGAATGCTTTTCCGATCTGTGCTATTCCGAAAGGCAGTTTTACACGAGATGAATCAACTACACTTTTGAATGCAGTAAATATTAGCTGTGCAGTTTCACCCCTAAGATAAGCAGTCGAATCTTTAGTTGCATCTGCCCCTACCTGCACAGGAAACATGAGGTTGAAAGAAGCTATCTCTTTTAGGCTGCCTTTGCATTCAGGGCACTCTAATTTGTTATCCCTGATTATCTTGTTCAGTGCATCTGCTCCAAGGCCCTCAACATTTATTTTTAGTTTATCTTCAATGAGATGGTCTGCCCTGTGATTTTTCTTGCATTTTGAGCATTCAGTCAGAAGGTCTGCAAAACTAGATAGATGACCTGATGCTTCCCATACTTTTCCGCTTGATATTATTGAGCCGTCTATCCCGCAAATATCATCTCGATCCTGGACAAATGTTTTCCACCAGTGCTGCTTGAGGCTGTTCTTCAGTTCAACACCAAGAGGACCATATTCAAAAAACCCTGACATACCTCCATATATCTCTGTAGATGGAAACACAAATCCTTTTTTCTTTGCAAAAATCGAGAGATCTTCTATAGACAATTTTGACATCATATCACCTGTTGAGAATAAATAATAATGTTTTTTTTAAATATTTAACTGCCCTGATTAATTTAATCTTCAGTCTCTATCTCATAATTGACGCATAGCTCATAATCGCTCTCATCAATCACTCTGTCGCTGTTGATATCGTATATCGCAAGGTCTACCTGGTCTTCAGAGCCCATCTTTCCCTCGAGAATTGTGAGGTCAATCACATCGGCCATGCCGTCTTTGTTGAAATCGCATACACCCACCCCAAAGCTGGTCTCTATGCATTGGCCTCCTGATACAGTAAGGCCGACGCAGAATATCTTAGTGAAAGATGGCTGAGGTGCTATTGTGCAGTCTTCAGTGCATGTCTCATTATAGCCTCCATCTGTGCATGTTTCAAGTGTGCAGGCATAATCGCATTCTTCCAGCTCTTCCTGCCATACACCATCTCCGCAATAGGTGCATGCATCTTCTTCATATGAATCATCACGGCAGTCTTCATGATATCCGGGGACTTCACAATCCTCTTTAGGGAATTCTGGCTGGGAGCAGGCCTCGCATTCTTCACCTTCGTGGTGGTCCATATATATCCCTTCTGCAACATCTTTTGCTGCTTCCTGGTTGATATATTCGCAATATTCAATAAGCTCAATCGCATCTGAAATTTTGATATATCTTTCTTCAGAGGGCTGGCAGCTGTCATCAACACTGATCTTTGTGTAATCCTCTCCAGTGATGAATCCTGATGCAAGGTCAAGGCATGATGCAATGAGATGGAAGTCAGTATCCGCACCGGTTAATGTGTTGAAATAATCGCAAAGCTCCTCTCCGCTAGAGAAATCATACCAGGGCATGCAGTCATTCACTTGGCTGTATAATGCTGTTGTTCCGTCATTGCATGTATCAGCCTGTGGCTCAGGTCCGCTCTTCCAAAATCCCGGAGATCTTGCTAGACATTCGCAGTCAATATCCACACAATAATACTCAATAGCGTAATCACATTTTTCCTCTTCAGGCTGGAAATAGCCGTCTCCGCAATATTCGCAATAATCCGGGCTGCCTGATTCAGGATAGCAGCCGTTTTTATGCGCCCAGTCTATTTTTCTTTCGTTGTAGTATCCTTCATTGAAATCATATATGTAAGGTCCGCAGAACGAATCTATCTGGAATTTGCAGGAAGGCACGCTGACTTCAAGCCTGATTGTCTCGCCAGGGCCGACATATCCCTGATCATAGTCATATAATGTCTGGTTGGGTATGTGCTCATCATATTTCTTATATGAGGCAAGCCCGACCAGGAATGTTCCGTCTCCTTCATAGGTTCCGGGTTGTAATGTGTTGGTTATATCAATATATCCTTTTGATTCTCCTTTCCAAGTATCGATCTCGCAATTATCAAACTCATACTGTATGATTCCTTCAACATTATAATATCCGTCCTGAGGATATTTGCGCGAGACGCATTCTACAACAATAGGCGTTACAGAAATGTCTGATTGGGCTTTGCAGTTTGGAGAATCAACATTAGTTTCTACTTCAACATGATATTGCTTGCTTAGGTCTATACTCATGGGCAGTGTGTATTCTACAACGCTGTCTCCGATTTCCTGTATAGTTGCGGTTGCCTGGTCAACAACATCTCCCTGTGAATCCATCAGCTTAATTATTGCTTCTGTCCCGCAGCAGCTCATTGCTTCAAATGTAATTGTTACAGTTTCTCCGGGCAAATATTCAGTATCATCTAGATAAACAGTGCCCATGAATTCAGGCAATATCTCAACATCCACAGTATACTGTAGCTCTGTCCAGATTGAGCCGTGATATTTTGGATTGTTCTCATCAGTGGCATATCCTTTATTGTCCCAGATATCATATTCATTATATTCAGCAGGCAGCGGCCCAATTCCGTGAACTGTCGGGGAAGGCATAGGCTGTACGATTGAAGCATAGTATTCCTCAAGCACTCTATCGACCGGCTTGAGACAGAAAGCACCAAGGTCTCCATACGGTCTGTCTGTCCGGTGAGGAAATTCTTCAGAGTTTTCCATAGGAGCATGGCAAAGGTCAAGTTCATATACAATATTGTTTGCGGAGGGTTCGCCATGAGCTACAGATTTGTCATCATAATATACTTTATCTAACCAGCTCAGGTACTTAAAAGATAATGTGTGGTTCCCTACAGGGAGAGGCACAAGCACAGAGCCCTGGGTCCTGTCAGATTCATCAACATTAGCAGCATGCACATGATATGGGTCCAGTTGGTCCCATCCTAAGGCGCTGTATTCGCATATGTCCAGAGGGCAATTATCTGCCAAAAAATAATCTGTTTGGTCATCATATACTTTAACAGCAGGTATCCCTATGAAATTTCCGACAGGGTTTGAGCACACTACCTGTATTCCTGAAATAGAAAGGTTTACCTGGCCGCAAGCCTGGTCCTGATAAGGGACTATATTCGGCTCTTCATCATACTCCCAATCATGGATCTGAGATATGCCTCTATGCGCTATGGCTGCCTGTATCAGAATCACAAAAAGCAATAATAGCACAGTTACCTTTTTCATTTCTTACCCTTCTCTTTTTCGTTCTTTCCTTTGTTTGTTATAAATATAAGCAGTGCCAGTATCAATATGACTGCAAGGCTCACTGATAGATAAGTTATTGTGTCTTTTGTCAGGAATCCTGGCATCCTGCTGCCGACAATCTCAAGAGTTTCAGTATGAATAAGATTTCCTGATTTGAAACTGAACTCGTATTCTCCCGGAGGGAGCATTGATTGCAGGGCATATTTTTCATTGAATTCAAAAGGCCCTATGTTAGTAGAGTCTGATTTTACAGTCATCCTGATTTTCTTATCAACAGCCCTGCCGACTTCATCCATAATACTAACTTTTATGTATATTACTTTGTTTTTCAGTATCTGCGTGAATGTCTCTCTGAACATAGGATCCTCGCTGAATAACACAGTTATCTTAGCTGGAACAGAGACAAATTTGTAAGGGTTTACCTCGTAATTGTATTCATCAACCTTAATGTTTCCAGGGCCGTAAGCAGCAATGCTGACCTCAAACTCTTCAAGGTTTTTAGGAGTATTGAATGTGAATTCTTTTTCAAAAGTCTTGCCTGTAAATTTGAATGGTTCTTCGGAATCATAGATAGTTTCATCAGTTTTTTTATCAGTTATCTTAAAAGATATTTTTCCCTGGCCAAAATCTGATTTTGCATCTGCAGGGGCGCTCAGCATCACATATGCTTTTCCTTGTTGGTTGTCGCTATATTTATAGTCGTCTACAGAGACTTCTCTTATCCTTGCGCTTCCTCCTTCCACAACAATCCTGCTCCTGTATAAGGAATATAGTTTCTCGTTTTCTCCAATTGCTTCAATTTTGATAGAGTAGGCTCCTGGCTCAACAGGATTAGTGAATCCTACTACAACCAAAGCTTCATGGTCTTTTGCCATTTTGCCGATAATGGTTGTCTGAGTGGATTCTGGGTCTTCTGATGTGTCATCCCACATTGCAATTGTTGTCCTAAGTTTGAGATTTTCTAGTACCTCTCCAAAATTCTTCAAAGTGACGTTAAGTGTGTTCTCTTCTCCAGGCTGCACAACAGGTCCTAGCTGATCAGCGTAACAGCCATACCTGTAATCTATTGCAGACAGCTCGCCGCAGACAAGCGTCTTTTCCCTTATTATCCTTAAATCATTTACAGAGCCTTCATTAGCCACTTCAAAACCAGTGGATACAGGCAGGGCAAATATCTGGGGATATCCAATGATATCTGTCCTTGGTGTCTTGAAATAGATGTTTAGCTTATATTTGCCGGGTTTTAGATTTTCAGGAAGTTTTATCTCATATTCAAAATCAGCAGTCTCTTCCTGCCTTATGCTTACATCTCTCTCAATCTGTTCCAGCACTATATTTTCTTCATCATGCTCAATGTCAAATACAAAATATCCATCCACTATAGGCTTGTCTTCCTGGTTCTCAAGTTCAAAGCTTATCTTTAGTGTGTCTCCTGAAATAACTTCTTCTGATTCAAGCTCAAGGTTTCTTATGTATGTCTTTGAGTAACCCGCATAAGCAATGCTGACAAGGAAGAGGGACATAATTACTGCAATGATTATTTTTTTCATGCAGCATCCTCCTTTATGATCAGCCTTATCAAAGGCTCATCTTCATCTACTAGCTGGTTTATCAGATTGTCGATAAGCGCATCCGGCAGCTCGCAGCTTAAGCTCTCTTTTTCCTCAGAGGAGAAAGGCCCGCAGCCAAGTATAGGAAGCCATAATCCTTGCCCGGAATCATACCATTCAACAGATATCTTCTCATTGAATGTCTTATATGTAAGAGTAAACTCAAGGTTCTCGATATATGCTGTGCCCTCTATTACAGTATATTCCTCATCATTGTACAGGTCATTCCATGACAAGTAAACGTAAGAATAAGTTGTTTCTTCTAAATATGAATAGTCTGCGCAGGACAGCACTTCTGATAGTATGTCCTCGCCCATAGGGAATTCATCTCCTGAAACCCATTCTGAATCAGAGAGAACAGCTGATACGAGATTTGGCTCATTGAGCTCGTATAGCCATGAATAACCTTCATCAACGCCATCATCGCATATCCATGCCCCTTCTAGATAATAATCAGGATTGCAGCTGTCATCAGATTCATCATCGCAGCAGCCTTCTTCTCCGAAGAGGCAGCAGTCGCAGTCTATTCCGTTCTCGTTCTTATCAATCTTCAGCTGCCATAATGAATCATCGCTTGAATAGCAGAGATCTGAGAAATAAGCAGGCTCATCCCTTGATTCAGAGCAGTGGATGCAGTTCATATTATCATCCTGTTTGTTGCATATCTCAGGCGGGCATGTGCACTCATCTTCATAATTGCCGGATATAAATCCCGGCTGGACGCATGCGCCAGGGCAAGTGTTCCTATGCTGCTCTGTATCAAAAGAGCTGTGCCTCTGCTCTTCATACGGCCTAGTATCATCGCAGGATTCTCCATGATTCAATTGCAGCAGCCCGTCACCGCACGCAGTGCAGTCATTCCTGCACCCAGGATAATAGCCTGAATCTCTCCATTCTTCATAATTATCCCAATTGCACTCATCAAGAGGGCACTCTTTTGCAAAATCGCAGAACTCATAGTCTTGCTGGAAAACTCCATCCCCGCAAAATGTGCATGCATCTTCTCCAAAAGAATCATCACGGCATTCGCTGTCATCTCCAATGTAATCATTGCCATTTAGCTCTACACCATTCTCACTTCCAAGGTCGCATGTCTCTCCGTGATTTGTTTGCTTGACACCATCACCGCAGTATGTGCAGTCTGTCCTGCACTCTCCTTCATATATGACTCCGTCTTCATTAGCATCAACACCATTGTTCATGCCGAGGTCGCACTTTTCACTGCCTCTAACAACCCCATCCCCGCAGCACCTGCATGATATGCATGGATTGCCGTCTCGTTTGCATGCCTGCGCGCTTGACCTGAACTGGTTCCCGTCACAGATCTCCCAACCTTGGTTCAGTTTGCCGTCTCCGCATACTGGCGGAGGCGGAGGCGGCGGAGACCAAGGAGTGTCATCTCCTCCATCACAGCTGGATGGAGGAGAGCAGGGGTTTCCGCAGAAAGGTATATGGCCACTACAGTCACAGGAAGTGGACGGAGGAGATGGACATTCACAACGTGCAAAGGTACCATCTGATTGGCATACACAATAACCACACGGACAACTACCACAACTACATGAACTTGAATAAGATAATATCTGCGGTACGAATACTAACAACATCATAATAAGCACTAAATAGGATATGGTCTTTTTCATACTTTTTCAGCTTTTGTTAGCAAATAAATCTCATAAGCATTATCAGCAAGATAAGCTCTCTTATCGCCATTATATACTGAGGTGAATGCTTTTTTTGTGCCGCAGTCTTTATAACTGGTGTCCAGCATATACCTTGTCAGTTCTGTATACTTGCTGAGATACTCTTCATTGCCTTCTTCTTCATATAATCCAATTAGGACTTCAGCGCATGGCTGCAATTCAACAGGCGAATAAACTTTGTTTTCAGCCATGACTGTTGTTTTAAGGTCATGGTCAAAATAATCTAAAATCTCTTGCTTAAAATTCTCATTTGATTCTGCCAGATTATATTTTGCAAGCTGTGCCCAGCATTGTTCTTTATTTTGTGATTTTGAATAATGGTCAGCTGCCCACATGAAATTAAATGCCTTTGTTGCGAGGTCAGAATCCATAGATGATTCGTTGACTTCTATTCCAACATTGAATAGCTCTGAAGAAAGAGGTGATAAGTAGATTTCATCAAGTGCAATGACAGACATTGCGCTGGATATCATAGCTGCTCCCTGGACAGATTGTGTGTCTTGAGGATTGCTGCTAATTTGGCTCAACCCGAGAAAAGCAATCATGTTTGCAAAATCATTTTCATGTTTCAAAATGCCTTTGCCTTTGAGCATCTGGAACGAATTGTGAAGTTGAGCATTTAATGCAGCTGAATAGGTTCCCTCATTTGCCAGATTAATTAATTCTACCTCCAACCCCTGTATCTTCCCCTTATACTCTTCTTTCCCGGTTGCATCATACAGTGAAGCATAAGCGAGCATAGCCCATGACTTCAATGCAAACTGGTTTTCAAAAGGCTCTTTAGTGTCGTCGCATGTCATATAGATAGCATAGTCTCCGTTTGAGTCTTCAAGGCTCTCTATGAACAAAATTGTCTGCTCAGCTATTCCTACTCCGTCAATCTTTTTTTCCTGAAGAAAAGGCAGCCCGGCTCGGTTTACTAAAACAAGAATCCCGGCAAGAACTAAAACAAGAACTAATACTGCAAGTACCCTTACCCAACCCTTTTTCATATTTATATTATTTCTTTATTATGGTGATATAAATAAGTTCCCTTATTTTTTATAATACTACTTATTAATAGTAACAAAACCGAAAGATTTATATAGTCGTTAGTATTAACCAGTAGTAAAAGGGTTGAAAAATGAGTCTTAAAGACCTTATAGCTGATGAGCATCCTCGTGAAGAGGCTGTCAGGAAAGCTGAAGAATCAGCCCTTGAAGAAGAATATTACAATTGATGATCATACGCACCTCCGTGCTTTATGATGCAAAGCTTGGCTTTGCGTATTCAGAAAGAGCCCAGCTCTTTACAATGATACGTGGAGAGGACGAGTGTTCTTAACCAACCCACCCATCACCCCTCTTCAACCTCTCCACTATCTTTTTTTAAAAATTTCTTAGAACTTGTTTGCTACCAATTTAAATATAACTTATCTTAAATACAAAGGATGGCAGTCTTGGTTGACATTGTTTCTGAGCTGTATCCTGGACTCCCTCTGGTTTATATTGATATGTTTAACCTTGTATGGGGTAGTGGGGATTACTTAGGGTATTCTGTTGCCAAGGCAGCACTTATAACCTTTGAGCAATCTAATTTGAGATTATATGATCTTTCTATAGGCATTCCGGTAGATTCGTTTCCAGTTGTTCATGATCCAGACCAAAAAAAGCCGGATCATTTCCTTGTCTGGCTTAGTTATGATAGTAAGTCAGAACGCGGCCTCCCATATAATCAAAAAACAAAAAAGGGCGATGTCGTAGGATTTGAGGAATTGCCAGTGGCTGTGACCACAGCAGACAAAGAACATAAAAAATTCATTGAATTATATGATAGGATACTCTCAATTGTTTCTAAGACAAGATTATTGTTTCCTCATCTGCTTAGTTTTGACCCCTGCCTTTATGAAATTTCTGAAAAGCCAACAAAATCATATTTTATTGATGAATCTACCAGGAGGTCAAGGGTTACGCAAATTAGTTTTGTCTCTTTAAGACCAAATAATACGCCTGGAAGAGGCTCTGCTGTCAGTGTAGAGGTATTGAAGAAAAAAGGCAGGATTGAAGAATTAGTGGGTGGGTTTACGAGGGCTGTTAACTCCCGAGGTGAGCTAGGCAGGTATAGGACAAGGAACTATGGACCTGCTTTTTTAGATAGGATTTATGAAGAGCTGTTGTTGCCTATAGAAAGCATATATGCAGACCCTCAGACTATCCTGAAAGATAGTTAACTTCTGCCTTATCAAGATCAAAATACTCAGCCAATTTCTCAGCTTCGGATTTATTGTTCTTGAACATCAGTTTTACAAAAGGCAGTGTGTCATTTATCACGTTCTTTCTTGAAGTGTGTGTCTTCTCAGCAATCTTCTCAGCAATAGCTTTTTTCTTTGCATTCTTCTGGTTGTACTGCCATATCTTCAGGATTCTTGTTGTCCTTGTATACTTATTGAAACCAGGATATTTCTCTTTTTTTGAAAGTGCAATGCCTGCAGTCAGAAGATCATAGATGTAGACCAGATAGCGCCAGTGCTGCCATCTCCTTATCCTGCCCCTGAAAACATCTGCCTTGCTCATGTTGTCATAGGCCTTTGCAAGGTCTTCGGCTTTTTTATATTCTTTCGGAAGGTTTTCATCTATCCATAAGAACACATCATCCACCTCTTCATCAACATCCTGCAATGCAGGCCTGGCTACATCAGGATTTGTTGTCTTGAATATTCTCATAAGTGCATTTATCATAGTATCTTTCTGTCTCCTTCCCGAGAGCTCATCAACATCCTCTCTTGTTAACTTCTTGTCTATCCCTGCCAGTGTTTGGAGGTCGTTTATCGCTCCCCTGAGGTCGCCGCCAGCTCTCCTTGCAAGGGATGTCAGGGCATCTTCATCAAATTCAATCTCTTCTTTTGCAGCGATGTTTTTCATAATAGCAAGCACAGAGGGGTAAGCCAGTGTCCTGAACTCAATCATCTCAGATTTTTTTCTTAGTGTGGAAAATTTCTTGTCCCATGGGTCATTGGCAGTCATTACCATTGGGAAGTTTGTTTTGTCTATCAGTTTAGAAAGTTCAGATAATCCGCCGCGGTCTGAGTTCCCTGAGACGCCGTCCAATTCATCCACCAGTATCAGTTTTCCCTTTGAGAAAAGGCTCATCTGAGAAATAGCAGGTCCGATCTTTGCCTTTATTGAATCCGCGTTCCTGGCATCAGAGGCATTGACCTCGATAATCTCCAGCTCCATTTCTTTAGCAATCGCGTGCACAGCAGAAGTCTTTCCGCATCCCGGAGGTCCGTATATCAGTGCAGCCTGGCCTTTCTTAAAATTATTTACAAACCCAAGCAGCTGCTCAACTGCCTTGTTCTGCCCCTGTATCTCAGAAGAATTATTCGGCTGGTATTTTATAGACCAAGGCTTCATATGAAAACAGAAAGGAAATTGATTTATAAGATTATTTCTTCATTTCTTCTTGCACACAAACATACAATGGTCCTTCTCAAAAGGATCCAAGACTTTGAAATCAACAACAGTTATCTCTTTCTCAAGCTTCTGCCTAATCTCCATGTAGATCTGCCTTGGGTTCTTTGCTATGTCTATTGACTTTGATTTTACAGCCAATAATCCAAAGCCGCCTTTTTTTAGAAAACTATTACAATTCTTTAGAAATATCTCTGCCTGGTTCTTCTGCGCAACATCCTGGTAGACGATATCTACCTGCGTTACTCTTGATTTGTATGTATCCGGCTGGTTGGCATCGCCCAATATAGGCGTAATGTTTTTTCTTTTTTCACAGAGAAACACAAGATCCCTAACAACCCTTGGTGCAAAATCAAGCGCAAAAATAAATCCTTTTTCGCCAATTATATCTGATACAAAACTTGGAGTGTATCCATGAGAAGCGCCGAGGTAGAGTATAGTATCTCCTTCTTTTATCCCTATCTGTGATATTCCTTTCAATATGGCAGCTGCCAGCTTGCTCCTAGTGGCATCAAAGAACCTGTATTCTTTCCCCTGAAACTTCTCCGGCTGGTCATCAAAAAGCTTTTCTCCGGGAGTTAAGCTGGGAGTGTAGAGCCGTGTCCTCTTCCTGCTGTCTTTCCTTTCAAAGATGTTCGGGAATTTGTTGTCTAGAGGGGTCATCTAAACTTCTCCTCCAGCTCTTTTCTCAGCTTATCTCCGATAAAATCTCCTTTGAAATAATCTACTTTCACAGCCAGGCCTATCTTATCAGCCATTGTCCTTGCCACTTTTCCTCTCATGTCTTTTTTGGCTTTCTGCAGAAGCTCATGCTGGAAGATCAGGCCGTGTTTCGGAGGTCGGGCATTCTTGTTTATCATATGCCTGAACAATGCTTTCTCTGCTCCCAATAATTGTATTGTAGACGCAGGCATCATGACCATGTTCTTCAAAGAGCCCGCATGGGACAGAAGCTCAGCTCCTATGCTGTATCCCGCGACAGCTGTAAGGTTAGGGCATGTCTTTTTCATTATTGCCTCAAGATATTTTTGCTTCTGCTCTTTTTGTTTGAAAAGGTCAAGCACAGCAGATGCAAGAGATTCTATGGCTTTAGTGTCTTCTTTTCCAAGCTCTTTTCCCATTGAGTTCTTTATCTTAAATTCTTTGACCAATGAAGACCTTTCTTTGAGGGCAAGCTCTGCAAGATGCTTGTGGTCCTCTATCTTGTTCTCAAGCTCAGGCAGTACAGAAAGATACCATTCTCTAAGCCGTTTAGCCAAAATGTTTATGGATTTCTCAATCTCGTTTATGCAGTCAGAGCATTGTATTATAAGCAAGTCATCAGCAACCGAGTCTTTGATCTGGTGCTTTGTTAACAGGATATTTTTTTCATAGAACTCTTTCCTGAATCCCTTCATTGCAGAATCAACATTCTCCAGCTGCTTTTCATCACACTTTTCCCTTAGGTTAGTGATGCTCTTGAATTTCTTCAGGAACTTCTCTTCGCTTGGCAGACCTTTGTCATCAGCCAGCAATACAAAGTACTTAATTGTCTCAGCATCAGAGAACAATATTTTTTCCCTTATCTGGAAGTTCTGGTTGAACACAAAAGTGCCCAGGATGTTTGAGTACAGGTACATACAACCTAGAAATAAGCTTTGTTTTATATAGTTTGTCAACATATAGTTTGTGTCACAATTAAAATATAGGCATTAATGCCAGTTATGATTTTGGTGATGAATCATGAACTGGCAAGAG